>JBJFHS010000161.1:0-3329 GCA_051893885.1 Eubacteriales bacterium | reverse complement strand
GTCCCTGCGAGCTCGCTCCACCCTTTCTGAGGTCGAGGATATCTATATTCCCCCGTGAGGCAGGCTGACCCGTCCGAAGTGATACCTATATCAAATACACTTCACATTAAAAGATAAACCACTTTTGAAGTTCTTGCCAAGCTTCTTACAAGAAGCGTCCCGCGTCCCCTCGTTCCCCCCTCACTCTGCGTCAAGCTCAAATTCTGCGAGGAGTGCTTTCATCGCGCGGGTGGCGTAGCTGTTGTCGATCAGGAGCGAGATTTTGATTTCGGAGGTGGAGATGCCGATTATCATGATGTCCTCGCGCCATAGGGTTTTCAGGACTTTTGCGGCAACACCCACACCGCCCTGCATCTCAACGCCGGAAATGCTGATTTTTACCGCGTTGTTTTTGACTATGATTTCCGTATCGGGAAAATCGTGGAAAACCGAACCGAGAACCTCCTCCGAATGCGCGGCTTCCCTGTCCTTTACCGTAAAAACAATTCCCCCATTGTGCCCGATGGATGTCGTCTGAAGTATCAGATCCACGTCGATTCCCGCGTCCGCGAGCGAAGAAAACGTGCAGTACGCCACTCCGAACACGTCCGGCGGATTTTTTATCTCAATTACGGAGATACCGTCCTCTCTTGTGACAGCAAAAATTCCCATTGCCTACCCCAGTTTTTGTTAAACTCTTGAATATATTACAATATATGCCGGCGTTAATGCTTTGCTCACATAATTCTGATATACGAAACGCCGTCGATTCCGCTCAGCGCATCCTCAAGCTCACCTGCCGTAAGTCCGCGCGCGGTTATCCTTACCCTCGCTCCCCTGCCGGTTATCACGTCGATTTCGGTGTCGTATGACTCGAGAGCGGTGCGGAGTTCTTCAACAGTAGAGCTTGCCGTTACGCACCAGTCGTATTTCTGCTCCATGTAGTTTCTGACGTGATTTCCGTCATCTGCGGCCTTTTCAAATGCAGGAACAGCCTCTCCGTCAGCACTTCCCGATAAAACAGCACAGATGTCCGCGACAACCGCACCAGCCGTAGCTATTCTTCCCGCGCCTTTTCCGAAGTACATCACCTCGCCGAGAGTTTTGCAGTCGACCGAGATTCCGTTGAAAACGTCCGAAATGTGCGACAGAATCGAGGTGTGCGGCACAATCATCGGGGCGACGCAGGCCGAAATCGTTCCGTCGTCAAAAAATTCCGCGCGGGCGATGAGCTTTATCTCTCCGTCGAGAAGCTCCGCGCTTTCCGTGTCCTCAGAGGTGATGTTGCGCAGAGTCTCGGTGTGAACCGTCTCCCCCGGGATGAGCTTACCCGAGGCGAGCGCGGTCAGGATGATTATTTTTCTCTGCGCGTCAATGCCGTCTATGTCCGCCGCAGGATTTTTTTCGGCAAATCCGAGAGCCTGAGCTTCACCGAGCGCGTCGCCGAATGAGAGTCCCGCCTCTTTCATGCGTGTGAGGATGTAGTTCGTCGTTCCGTTGACGATTCCCGTGACGCTCTTTATCTCCTCACCCGCAAGAGAAGTGGCAAAGGAACGCAGAACCGGAATTCCGCCGCCGACGCTCGCTTCAAAGAGATAGTGAACGCCGTTTTCGCGCGCGCATTCGAGGAGTGAGTCACCGAAATTTGCGACGACCTCTTTATTTGAAGTGACAACGCTTTTTCCCGCTTTCATGCAGGCGACGGAGAATTCATACGCCGGATGTGAACCGCCCATGACCTCGCAGACCGCCGTGACCTGTTCGTCCTCAAGGATTATATTTATGTCGTGAACTATTTTTGAGGCGTACGGGGAGTCGGGAAAGTCGCGCAAATCGAGAATGTATTTTATCTCGACGCCGTCGCCGACAGCTTTTTCGATTTTTTTATAGTCGGTTTCAATTACCGTGGGTATTCCGCCGCCGACAATACCGAATCCCAGAACTGCAATGTATTTCATAATAATTTTGTTTCTCCGTCCGTTATAGTTTTTTGTTATATCACGCGATAGGATATTCTTAATATAATTATAATACCACAATTCAATGATAAAATCAATGTGGTTTTCTATAATATTTTCCCTTATATCGACAAAATCATTGGATAATACGATAATATCGCGCCGCATTGACAAAAAATCCGATATATGATAAAATATACACATAAATTAAATATAACTGAATATTCTGTAAAAACGAGGGGATAAAAAATGAGCAATACAAAAGGAATCGGAACAAAATGCGTTCAGAGCGGATACACTCCGAAAAACGGCGAGCCGAGACAGATTCCGATCATCCAGAGCACTACATTCAAATACGACACCAGCTCCGACATGGGAAAGCTGTTCGACCTTGAGGCTTCGGGATATTTCTATTCGCGCCTTCAGAATCCGACCTGCGACAGCGTTGCGGCTAAGATTTGCGCTCTTGAAGGCGGAAGTGCAGCCATGCTTCTCTCCTCCGGTCAGGCCGCTTCGTTCTTCTCCGTGTTCAACATAGCATCCTGCGGCGACCACATTGTATCCTCCGCTTCGATTTACGGCGGAACGTACAACCTTTTCGCGGTCACAATGAAGAGAATGGGCATTGAATTTACGTTTGTAGACCCCGACTGCACCCCCGATGAGCTCGACGCGGCGTTCAGACCCAACACAAAGGCGGTTTTCGGCGAGACGATAGCAAATCCCGCGCTGACAGTGCTCGATATCGAGAAATTCGCATCCGCCGCACACAGACACGGTGTTCCCCTTATCATCGACAACACCTTCGCAACCCCCATCAACTGCCGTCCGTTTGAGTGGGGCGCGGATATCGTAACTCACTCCACTACAAAGTACATGGACGGTCACGGTGCGGCAGTCGGCGGAGCTATAGTTGACTCCGGCAAATTCGACTGGACGAAATACCCCGATAAATTCCCCGGACTCTGCACTCCCGACGACAGCTACCACGGAGTAACCTACACGGAGCGGTTCGGAATCGGCGGCGCATACATCACAAAGGCTACGGTTCAGCTCATGCGCGACTTCGGCTCGGTTCAGTCTCCCCAGAGCGCGTTTCTCCTCAACCTCGGGCTTGAAAGCCTGCACGTCCGCATGGAGCGCCACTGTTCCAACGCACTCGCCGTTGCACGCCACCTTGAGGAATCAGACAAAATCGCGTGGGTCAACTACCCCGGACTTGAATCGAACAAATACTACCCCCTCGCCAAGAAATATATGCCGGGCGGCTCATGCGGCGTCGTCAGCTTCGGAGTAAAGGGGGGCAGAGCGGCGGCTGAGGAATTCATGAGAAAGCTCAAAATCGCCGCAATCGAGACCCATGTAGCGGACGCGCACTCCTGCTGTCTCCAC
>JBJFHS010000160.1:0-13299 GCA_051893885.1 Eubacteriales bacterium | reverse complement strand
TGACTTTCGCCCTCAATTGTGAATTTACCGGTGCTGTGGTATTTTTCTGGATATTTTTCCGCAGGAGGATATCCGAGACCTTTTTTGGTTTTCATATGAACCACGACCGGCGCGGATTTCTGCTTTGCTTCCTCGAGGACGGCGGTGAATCTTCCGAGGTCGTTTCCGTTCACCGGCCCGATATATTCGAGTCCGAACGACTCAAACCACGTCTCGGAATTCGTGATTCTCTTGAAAAAGTCCCTTGTATTCCGCGCAATCGAGATCAACGCGCCTCCGAACAGCGGAATTTTTTCAAATATTTTTTTGAGAATCGTCTTGAAGTTGAAATATCCTTCGCTCGTTCGGATGTATGACAGGTATTTCGACAGCCCGCCGACGTTTTTCGATATCGACATTTCGTTGTCGTTTAAAACAATCACAAGCCGCAGCTTTTTTCCGGCAATCTGGTTCAGCGCCTCGTAAATCATTCCGTTAGTGAACGAGCCGTCTCCGATCACCGCGACAACCCAGTCATTTTTTGCGTTTATCCGATTAGCTTCAGCGAGTCCGACCGCAGTTGAGAGCGATGTGCCCGAATGTCCCGCGGTAACGGTGTCGTATAAAGATTCATCCTTGTTCGTCAGCCCGGAGATTCCGCCGAACTGTCTGAGAGTTCCGAAATTTTTGTATCTTCCGGTCAAAAGCTTGTGCGCGTACGCCTGATGACCCACGTCGAAAATGATTTTGTCCCCACCGGCACAGTCGAAAACGCGGTGAATCGCAACGGTGGGCTCAACCATTCCGAGGTTGGAGGCGAGATGTCCGCCGTTCTCCGCACACGTTTCGATTATAACCTCACGCAGTTCCCGAGTCAGCTCGTCAAGCGAACTCTCACTCAGCTTTTTGACGTCGTCCGGCGAATCAATATTCCGAAGCAGATATTTTTCAGACAAAATTACACCTCCACAACCGTCAGCTGCCCTGTGCCTCCGAAGCGAGATTGGTAAATTTTGTAAATCTTCCAATCCAGCCGAGCTTTACCTTTTCAAGCGAGCCATGTCTGTTTTTTGCAACTATGACCTCCGCAACCGACTGATCGACCGTCTCATCCTTGTAATACTCATCGCGGTAGAGGAACATTACGATGTCCGCGTCCTGCTCGATTGCACCGGAGTCACGCAGGTCGGACAGCATCGGACGCTTGTCGGGTCGGTTTTCCGGTCCTCTGGAGAGCTGGGCGCAGCAGATCACGGGAATCGCGAGCTCCTTTGCCAGCAGCTTAAGTCCGCGCGAGATTTCGCCGACCTCCTGAACCCTGTTGTCGTTCCGCCGGTCGCCCTGCATCAGCTGAAGGTAGTCGACTATGACGAGCCCGAGATTTTTGACGCGGCGCAGCTTCGATTTCATCGCGGTGACGGTGATTCCGGGGGTGTCGTCGATTAAAATATCGGTCTCGGACAGTCGTGAGGAGGCGTACGCGATCGCGTTCCAGTCCTCGGAAGTCAGAGTGCCCGAGCGCATTTTAAAGCTGTCAATCTGCGCCTCGCTCGAGAGCATACGGTTTGCAAGCTGCTCCGCGGACATCTCAAGCGAGAACACGCAGACGGTCTTTTTTGTTTTGATTGCCGCCTCAGTTGCGATATTCATGGCAAACGACGTTTTACCCATACCGGGACGAGCGCCGATAAGCACAAGGTCGGAGTTGTTCATGCCGACTATCACGTTGTCGAGCGCGGTGAAGCCGGTCGGAGTTCCGCGAAGTGCCTCCGGGTCCTGCGACAGCTTTGTAAGCCGGTCATATACCTGGATCAGCGCGTCGCGGATATGGACAAAATTCTTGTTTTCTCTGCCCTCGGCAATCCGGAAAACCTTTGACTCGGCGTATTCCACGAGTGCTTCGGCAGTGTCGTCTCCCGCGTATGCAGCCTCGGTTATGTCCTCTCCGGCCTCGATCAACTGGCGTAAAATCGCCTTATCCCGCACAATTCCGGCGTAATCCTTGGCATTTGCCGCAGTCGGAACCGCTTCCGCCACAAGTCGAAGGTATTCCCTGCCGCCGGCTTCGTCATATGTACCCGACTGGACAAGCTCCTCTATCAGCGTGACGACGTCGATATTTTTTGACTTTAAGTACATCGACTGCATCGCACTGAAAATCTGCGTGTGCTCCGGCATATAGAAGTCGTCGGCGTTGATTATTGCGGCGATGTCGTCCATGCAGGATGGGTCAATCAGAATCGAACCGAGGAGCGACTGCTCAGCTTCAAGAGAAAACGGAAGCTTACGGTCAAGTTCGCTGTTCATCGTAATACCTCCGTTGTAATCTCAGCGGATTCTGTTTCCGCATATTTTTTCATTTTTTCTGTATATCGCCCGTTTTATCAGCCTGCGCAGACGAGGACGTTCAATTTGCCGGAAATCTCGGGATAGAGCTTTACATCGACCGAATATGTGCCGTACGCCTTGATGGGTTCGTCGAGGACGATTTTTCTCTTGTCAACCTCGATACCGTGCTGTGCGGCGAGAGCCTCTGCGATATCCTTTGTGGTTACAGAACCGTAGAACCTGTTGTCGCCGGCAGCGCCCTCTTTTACCTTGATTTTTACGAGAATTCCCGAGAATTTTTCGGCGGTTTCGCGGGCAGCCTGCTTTTCAAGCTCGATTTTTCTCAGCTTTGCGGCTTCCTTGTTTTTGATATCATTGAGTATTTTCGCGTCGGCTTCAACGGCTAACTTCTTCGGAAAGAGGAAATTGCGCGCGTAACCGTCGGAAACGTTGATGAGATCGTCCTTTTTGCCCTGTCCCTTTACATCCTGTAATAATACTACTTTCATTTTGATCCTCCAATGTATGGTTTTGTATATTTATACTTTTTTACATATATTTGTCTATCGACGATTTCAGCTCGGCGACGACTTCGCTCACACTCCTGTCAAGGCACTGTGCGCCCGCAGAGTTGAAGTGACCGCCTCCGCCCATGTTTTCAAGCACGAGCTGAACGTTAAGTCTGCCGTTCGACCGCGCCGAAATATGGATTGTATTGCCGAGTTTTACCAGTGCGAACGACGCTTCGATGCCTACGACTCTCAGGAGATTGTTGGCGGCTTTTGCGGCAATCACGCGGTCCGCTATATCGAGGTCGTCGACTATTGTAATGGCGCAGGTGTCACGGTAAATTTCTACGTTCCGCCTGAACTTCGCCTCGCGCATATAGTCGTCAAAGCTCTCACGGAAAAGCTCCTGCACGTCGGACGGAGATGCGCCGCGGTCTCTCAGGTACATAGCCGCCGAGAAAGTGCGCGTGCCGACGTTCTCCGTGAACTGCTTCGTGTCGAGTGTGATTCCGGCGAGCATTACGGTGGCTTCAGCGGGGGAGAGGTCGTCCTTCGGCAGCACCTGCTCGAGCATTTCGGCGACGATTTCGCAGGTTGACGACGCGGACGGCTCGATATACTCAACGTCGGGCTCGTTTTTAAACTCCGACATCTTTCTGTGGTGGTCGATTACGGCGAGCTTTTCGGTTCTGTAAGCCAGCTCGGGAATTTCACAGTTTTCAAGGTTGTTCACATCTGCCACGATAACGAGCGTACCGGTCTCAAGCAAATCAAGCGCACGCTCGGAATCCACAAAGGCCGCGGGATAGTCTTCATCACCCTCAAGGATTTTGCGGCATCCGATAAGTCCCCCGTCAGCGGTGTTTATCACGATATTAGCGCGGACTCCGCAGTACTTCACAATTCTGCACAGACCTACGCACGCTCCCATCGCGTCAAAATCGGCGTTCCTGTGGCCCATTATAATTACATTTGTCGCGTTCTTTGCCGCCGACATGAGCTCATTTGAGACAACGCGGGACCTTACGTTTGTGCGCTTCTGAACGCCCTTGGTCACGCCGCCGAAGAAGTCGATTGAGCCCTCTCCCTTTACGGCAGCCTGGTCTCCTCCGCGCTGCAACGCCATATCAAGAGCCGCGTGAGCCGCCTTTTCCCTGTCCTTGTAGCTTCCGGTGATATTTGAAACTCCCATCGAAATCGTCAGCGGGAGGTTTGTGTCTCCGGCTTTCACGGCTCTGACGCGGTCGAGGATGTCGAATCTTCCGGCGATGAGCTCGTCAAGCACCCGGGAAACAGTGATAAAAATGTACTTGTCGCGCTCGTACTCCTTTAAAATTCCACCGTATTCGTCAGCCCAGTCGCGGATTATCTCGTCGATTCTGGCGGCGGCGGGTCGGTACTGTTCGCTGTCGTACTGCATCATTTCGGCGAGGTTGTCTATCATGATATAGCACACGACGGTCTCCTCGCTCTCCATTTTTGCACTCAGCGCGTCGAGCTCCGTGGTTTCGGTGGTCATGATGAGCGCAAAGTCGTTGTCGTCGGTTTTTATGTGGTTGTACTTGACAAGGAACGAACGCCCCTCACAGCTCAGCTTTGCGCCTTTTTCGCTTCGGTTACTTCGGATATCCGCGAGAGTCACCCCGAAAAGCTCGGATACAAGCTCTCCGTACAGCTTATTTTTGTCGGAATGAAGTTCTTCGGTCGCATTGTTATACCAGATAATTCTCTCTGACGAGTCGCAGATAAAAACGGGCGTGTTCATCTTTACAACTGCGTCGAACATGATCCGCCCCATGACGGGAGCCAGAGTTTCGCTGCCCGACTTTATTTTTTTCTGTTTCTCGAGGAAAAAATACACGAGGGAGCAGATCACGGCGTACAGCACAAGGATGAATATACCGCTGTAGAGCTTATCTGCCTCCGTAGCTGACAGGAGCACAATATACAGTATAAAGCAAAGGAAAGCGGTAAGCACGAAGATTACGGCAGTTTCTTTGCGTATCCCCTGCATTACACCGCGGATGTCGTTTTTTTGTTTTGTATTTTTCGGCATATTTTTTTCACCATGCTTTTTATATATTTTGAATTGAGTTGTTCTTGTCTCTGCGCTGAACAATGACCTTTATGGCACCGCAGGCTGAAGCGAGCACTATTGACGGCTTAAATCCGAGCATCATCACGACGAGAAAAATCAGGAGAAATGATATCAGGCGCCTGTTGTTCATATAGAAATACTCGTCCTCGCTTTTATATATGACGGAGCTGACCCCGACGATGGCGCACGGAAGAATCATGACATACGTAACGCTTTTCAGCAATGTGTAAATAAGCGGATTGCTGACTCCCGAGGTAAAAATGAAGAGGAGGAACACCGTAAAATACACGGCGGCGTAGGTTTTGGGCATTGTGATCTTTTTGGTAAGCTCGATAAAGACGTTTTCGCAGTCAAGCACACGAAAAGCGGCTTTTGCGATGACGTCGGTGGCGGCGGAGAGCAGAATTGCAGTGATACCGATGTAAGCGGGAAGCATTACTGCTATTTCGCGCGCCTCCGCCAAACACAGCTCATAGGTTTTTGCTCCGCCGAGTGCGATATACAGCTCCGAGATGAGAGAGGTCAGATTTGCCATAATGCAGCCTGTGAATTCAGCGAAAGTGCCGTAATAAACTCCGACGTAACCCGCGAGCGAGAGAAGAAAACAGATGGATACGGCAACGGAGAGCGAAGTCATTCGTCTGAATTTTGTCTCCCGCGAAATCATGGAAACCGCAAAAGTATATGCCGAGAGAAGTACGGTTGCCGAGAACGCTACCGCTGAAAATGTATTGACTCCGAAGCAGAGCATCAGACAGAGCGAGACAGGAGTTACGAGAAGCGAGGCAAAGCGTCTCCACAGGAGTATGATAAGGGAATACATACCTGCGGCAGCCGGAAGAAAAGCAAGCGACGCGGCAAAGGCTGGGATATATCCCTCATTGACCGCGGAGGAGAGAAGTCGTGCGCCGGCACAGGAAAACGCGCTCGAGGCGATAATCAGCAGCAGTGCGAGCGGCAGAGTCATCTCCGGCAGGTCGTCGCGTTTCTGCATCACCGAAAAAACACGGGCAGCCATAACTTAATTCCTCCCTTTTATTTCTGAAGCACAGCTATAGCTATAGATATTATATTATAACACAAATTCCGAGCCATGGCAACACAATAATGTTTATTTTCTTTTAATTAAAGTGAGGCGGCAGCAATAAAATTATTTCAGAGCCGGGCGGAGTTTTATTCCCGATAACGCCAAATTGCCGATTGAAATTTTTTAAAATACCTGTTATAATAAAGAAGAACAAATTATAACAAAAAATACGGAGGTACTCATGGGCATTTTAACCTACAACGAAAAGGCGTTTTTAATGGACGGCAGGGAGTATACCATAATCTCCGGCGCTATGCATTACTTCAGAATTCCGCGTGAGTATTGGCTCGACAGACTGACCAAGCTCAAGGAGTGCGGCTTCAATACCGTCGAGACCTATACCTGCTGGAACCTTCACGAAAAGCACGAGGGAGAGTTTGACTTCTCAGGAATGCTCGACATCGCCGAATACGTAAAAATAGCTGAATCACTCGGACTCAACGTAATTCTCCGACCCGGCCCGTATATCTGCAGCGAGTGGGAGTTCGGCGGTCTTCCGGCCTGGCTTCTCAAATACCACGACATGAATCTCCGCTGCAACGACGAAAAATTCATCGAAAAAGTCCGCCGCTACTACCACGCGCTGTTCGAGCAGCTTGACGGTCACTTTTCAACCCAGGGCGGCGGAATCATAATGGTTCAGATCGAAAATGAGTACGGCTCGTACGGCAACGACAAGGAATACCTGCGCGCAATTGAGGGAATCTATCGCGAGTGCGGAGTCGACGTCACACTGTTTACCTCGGACGGAGCGTGCTGGTGGATGCTCGGCGGCGGAACTCTCCCGGATCATCTCTGCGTCGCAAACTTCGGCTCTCATCCGAAAGAAAACTTCGATATGCTCGAAAAATTCCGCCCGAATCAGCCCAATATGTGCGGCGAATACTGGTGCGGCTGGTTCGACCACTGGTACGAAAATCACCACACGAGAGAGGCTGACGAGCTTGCCGGTCTGTTCCGCGACATGATAGACTCGGGTGCGTCGCTCAACTTCTATATGTTCCACGGCGGCACAAACTTCGGCTTCATGAACGGCGCAAACGATTACGGCGTGTACGAGCCCACGATCACGAGCTACGACTACAACGCTCTCCTCAGCGAAGCCGGCGACCTCACCCCCGCATTCCACGCCGTCCGCAAAATTATCGAGGACAAATACGGCGCACTTCCCCCGCTGACCGTCAGAAACAGCGAAAAAGCGGCATACGGAAAGGTAAAACTGACCGAGCGTGCGTTCATTCTCGACTCCGCGCCGAAAATGGTCAGACCGATTCACTCCGCCGCCCCGAAGTATCAGGAGGACATCGGCCAGAACTTCGGCTACACGCTTTATTCCACTGTAGTAAAAGGCCCGCGTGAAGAGATGGAGCTTGAATACGCCTGCGTCCACGACCGCGCTGTGGTGTTCATCGACGGCGAATACAAGGGCACAATCGAGCGTTCGCGCAGAAACGACAAGGTGACGGTAAAGCTCGGCGTCGGTGAGGAAGTTAAGATGGACATACTCGTCGAGAACATGGGCAGAGTGAACTACGGGCCGTACATGGGCGACCAGAAGGGCATGGTAGGAATCCGCTTCGGTCAGCAGCTGCACTTCGGCTGGGATATGTACCCGATGGAAATGGACGACCTCACAGGCGTACCGTTTGAGGCAGGCGAAGGCGGTGTCGCGAAAGCATCGTTCATGCGCGGAAAGCTCAGCATCGAGGGAGAGCCGAAGGACACCTTCATACGTCTCGACGGCTTCCACCACGGCTTTGTCACAGTGAACGGCTTCAACCTCGGCAGGTACTACAACGACGCGGGACCGCAGAAAACACTGTACTGCCCTGCACCGATGCTCAGATCCGGCGAAAACGAGATAATCGTGTTTGAAATGGACTCCAGCGACACGGACGTCATCGAATTCACCGACACGCCGGAGCTCGGATAAAAACAAATAAAAAACGGACTGGTACGCAGGTTGTATCAGTCCTTTTTATCTGACGGAAAACGTCTTCATCTGAAGTATTTGCGGTCGAGCGCCCTCATCTGTGCGGCTTCGGCTATGTGCTGCTTTTTTATCCTGCCGCCGACCATGCCGTCTTCCTCGGTGATTCTGCGCTCGGCTGCATCGAGGTCGGCTATCGTCCGCGCCACCTTTAAAATTCTGTCGTATGCACGCGCGGAGAGGTTCATTCGGGTGAATACCCCTTCCATTATCTTCTGTGAATCCTCGTCGAGCGCGCAGAACTCCTTTATCTCGTCCGGACCCATAAGGGAATTCGAGCGGACAGCGTAATCCTTTATCCCCGCGCGCCGGAATCTCGTTCTTGATATCTCCCGCGCCGCCTCAACCTTTTCGCGTATCACCGCCGATTTTTCTCCACCCGACGCGCCCGAAAGCTCAGCAAACGACAGCGCCGGCATCTCCACCTGAATGTCAATCCTGTCGAGAAGCGGGCCGCTGATTTTGTCGAGGTACTCGCGTATATCCTTCGGCTTGCAGGTGCACTTCGCGTCGCGGCTTCCGTAATAACCGCACTTGCACGGGTTCATCGCGCACACAAGCATGAACGACGACTGATATGTAAACCGCCCTGCCGCCCTCGTTATCGTGACACATTTGTCCTCAAGCGGCTGACGAAGTGCTTCGAGCGCGTCCTTTCGGAATTCGGGCAGCTCGTCGAGGAACAGCACGCCGTTGTGTGAGAGCGAAATTTCCCCGGGAGCCGGCACTTTTCCACCTCCGACAAGGGCAGCTGTGCTCAGAGAATGGTGCGGTGAGCGGAACGGCCTTTGCAGCACGAACGGAATCTCCTCGTCCAGCATACCGGCGCAGGAGTAGATTTTTGTCGCTTCAAGGGCTTCCTCATAGCTCATTTTCGGCAGGATTGTGGGAAGGCGTTTCGCGAGCATTGATTTTCCCGACCCGGGAGGACCGATGAGGAGGATATTGTGCGCACCGGCGGCAGCTGTCAGGAGAGCGCGTTTTGCAACAAGCTGACCCTTGACCTGTGAAATGTCGTCCGAGGTGAGCACGCTGTCGATGCTGTCGTAGGGGTTTGAGTCGGCTTTTTCGAGCGTTTTTTCGCCCCTCAGGTGACCTACAAGTGAGATGATGCTGTCGACGCCGAAAATTTCCACGCCATCCCGATAAGCGACGGAAGCTTCACGCAGGTTAGCACATGGTACGAAAATGCGCCGCCTGCCGTTTTCAATTGCCGCCATAGTCATTCCGAGGACGCCCCTCACTCCCCTGACCTCGCCGGAGAACGAAATCTCCCCTATAAACGAGCAGTCGTCGAGCGGGCAGTCTATCAGGCCAAGGTTTTTATAAATTGCCGCAAGTATTGCAAGCTCAAGGGCGGTTCCCTCTTTTTTCTTGTCGGCGGGAGCGAGGTTTATGTTTATCTCCACCGGCGGAATACTAACACCGATGCTTTCCGAGCCCGTGAAAATGCGTTTTTCCGATTCGCGTATGGCAGCGTCAGGCAGACCCACGATTTCAAACGACGGCAGGCCTTTTTTCATCGCGCACTCGATACGCACCTCGTAACCGTCAGAGCCGAAAACAGCCGCAGAATATGTGATTGACAGCATAATGTCACCGTTTATCAGATAAATTTTGTAATGATTCTCTTTTCATAATGGGGGAAATGAATTCAAGGTGCTTTTTTACCGAGCTGTTGTCGTGTACGCCGCCCTCGATTTCATGAAATATGTGCGGCACGCCGTTCTTTTTCAGCTCATCCGAATAGACATACGGAATCTTACCCACGATATCGTCGTTTCCGGCGGCGGAGATAACGATTTTCGGGTAATTTTCAGCCGCGCAGCACGGTCGGAAAAATTCCGGCTTGATCTGACCCGGGTGAAGCGATTTGTTTTCTCCGGGGAGCAGACCGGGTGCAGGACAGGCCGCTCCGACAAACGAGAACAAATCGGGTCGGGTAAATCCGATGTACAGCGCCTCTCTGCCGCCCATTGAAAAGCCGCAGACTGCCCTCAACTCGCGTTTTCCGCCCGTGCTGTAACGCTTCTCCACTTCGGGGATGATGCAGCAGGTCAGCTCGAATATGAAGCAGTCGTACGCGGAGGAGTTGATATAGTCGAGCGCGGTACATTTTTCGCGTGCTTTACTTATGTAGATATACGGAAACACGACAATAAAATCGGAGAAAAGCGCGTCAAAGGTATCCCTGAGTCCCGAGTTCTCCGATGAAAGCGAATTTTCGTCTCCCCAATACCCGTGCAGCGCATACAGGGTCGGATATTTTTTGTCTTCGCTGTAGTCATCCGGCAGGAAAACCACGGCGGCTGTGTCTCTCTGTGTACAGAGTGAAAAGTAAGTAAGAATTTCTTTTTTCATAATTCGTTTTTATTTTATAATAGCATAAAACAGCGTAAAATGCAACATTATGAATGCCAAAAGCACCATTTTTCGGTTTTGATGAAAAATTATTTTTCCGCTAAAAAAGGAAGCTCAGCCGCTGTCTGCGTGTATAAGCTTCCCTTTTTATTCAATTGTAAGAGTCAGTTCTGGCCGTAAGCGTCAATGTCGAGTCCGGCAAGAACGCGAGGTGTGTCGTTTATAACCTTATTTACAAGGTCGTTCGTGGTGTAGAATTCGCCCGCGCCGTTTACCGTGACGAATATCTTGCCGCCGCTTATTTTGCCGGTGGATTCTTCTACATATTTGTAGAACTTATATTCGGAGAACGAGCCGTCAACGCCTTCGTAGGTCATCTTCATGACAACCTTAGACTCGTCTGCTATCAGCGCGAGCCTGTCCTCATCGGAAAGCGTTGCGTATTCCTGGTTCGTCAGGTTGAGCATCGTCTTGTAATACTGGCGGAAGTTTGTTACGTCCTCGTTTTTTATCACCGTTCCGCTGTTGTGCTCGGTTACCTCAAGAGTCGGGTTTCCGTCGTCGTTTGTGCCGTGCTTCAGCGTGAAGTCGACGTCAACTCCGTCAGCCTCGAGCGTGATTCTCTCAATATTCGTGATATTTACAAAGAACGGAGTCGGAGAAATCCACGCGAACTTGTCCTTTTCGAGCCAGTTCAGCTTCTCTCCCTCGACGTGACAGATGAGCGAATAGCCGTAAACGTTCGAGCAGGCGTAATATCCGCCGTCCTCAAGACGCTCCGACACGAGAACCACAAACTCGTAGTCCTCGAAAATGTAGCGCACTATATACTTCGGGTCGGCAAGTCCAAAGCCCTCGAGCTCCTCATCCGTCGGCATGAACGCGACAACGGAGTCACCCTGAAGCGAGATGAAGTTGTACAGAACCTGATAGTACAAATCGTCGTTCATCTCGTAAAGAGCTTCGGTTGATGCGTTTTCCGACTCCGGACGGGGGTATGTCATATAGTTTTCGACGATTGCCTCGGAGTCCGTCATTTCATCCTCAGGTGTGCGGTAGATGTTCACAAACAGCTCTCCGTCCTTCCACACGTTGAACTCATCGACGAAGAAATAATCGTTAGTCGACATTCCGGCGGTCAGAAGCGGAGACAGAAGCGCATAGGCAGGCTGCAGAATCGTGTCCGCAAGTGTAGTCGAGAGGATGTAGACCGCGTTTCTCGGAGCGTATTTGACGTAATATCCGCCCTCTGTTATCAGGCAGTCGCCAACCTCGATGACGTATTCCTCGCCGGTGGTTGAAGTTACCTTCCACGAAGCCTGGGGATTGTCAAGTCCGTACTGCTCAAACTCCTCGTCAGTGAGGTCAACCGCAACTCTCATCATCGCGGTGGGTGTGCCGGTGGTTACGACAAGGCTTGAGAAAAGCTCCTGATTGAACTGAAGTCCCATGTACCCGTCGAGCTGGAACGTGTCCGATGCGTCGCGATAGACCTTATATCCGCCGTAGGAGTTTGTGACCTCTATCGACTGAATCTCCGAGCGGCTCAGCGGCTGGAAGATATAGAAGTTCGAGGTTTTTGCCGTGATCTGCACTTCGCCGTCAAGAAGCTCCACAGCGGTGCTTTCTTCCTCCGTAACGGCAGTCAGCGGACGGATAACGGCAAAATACACCACAAACATCGCGACAAACAGCACGGCGAAGATTATGATAAGCTTTTTCTGTTTTTTTATCATGAATGCTTTCTCCTCGTGATAACAACGACGCCGCAGAGAGCGATAATTGCGGGAAGAACAAGCGTCATAGCGACGGTCCAGTTGTTCGCCTGAGAAGTTGTCACCGTGATCTCGTCCTTGTCAAACGGCTTGAGAGTGAGAACGGCGAGCACCTTTTCGCGTCCGACAGCCTTCATCGCAGCGGAGAGAATATCGTCGTTGGCATATGCATTTGAGTCAATGTAGCTCATGTTCGCAAATGTAGGAGAACCGAACGCCATTACGTATGAGTAATAATACTCGTTGTCGACGATTCTCGACTCTCTCGAAATCGTAACAATGTTATATGATCCCGTCTCCTTGACAAGTCCGTTTTCTACAAGCTCAGAAGTTGAGTGGGACTTGAGAACAGGGGAGACCTCTCGTGAGCCGTTGAGTCCGCCGCCGGTTTCCCAGAGGATTTCGATCGGCATGGACTTTCTAATAATTGTTTTGGGCGGTGTCGCGAGGTTGTTCAGATCCCTGTAAATGCTTCCGCCGAGGGTGTCTGACTGGTACTGCGCGATGATCGAGTAGCCGTCGGTTGACATTGCGTTCTCGGTGTCGCGTATCGTAGTCGAGCCGACGTAGGAGATGCCCCATTCGGCGAGGAATTCGTTCAGGTTGGTGAGCTTATCGACATATTCGGAGTCGCAGAAAACCATAAGGCAGCCGTAGTTGTCGAGGAACCTGTCGATTTTCTCGATCTCGTCCATAGCGCTGTCCTCAGCCTCGGCGCCGATAAAGTCGTAGATGGGGTTATATATAACGAGAATGCGGCAGTCCTCGTCGAGATTGTCCTTGGCAAGATTAACCGTCTCGACCTCAAATCCGTTCGAGGAGAACACGTTTGCAAGAGCTATTGCGCTTCCCATGTCCTCACCGTGCTCTATAGTGAATGCGACTTTCGGGGTCTCGGTCTGGGTGACCTGCATTATTCCGGAAATCATTGCCTTTTCACCGCTGTACGCCCAGACGGAAGATGCGTCGGACAGGTCGCTGAAGGTGTAGAAGGCCTCTGCCCTGTACACTCTCACCTCAGAGCCGCTGGTTATCACAACGGAGTCGGAGTCAATGTCGGTCGCCGCGGTGTTGTAGAATTCGCGGAAGAAGGATGGATTTTTCAGCACGTTTTCGCACTGCACGTGAACGTTCGGGAATGCTTCCTCAAGCTGGAGAGCGGTGGTGTAAAT
>JBJFHS010000159.1:0-3369 GCA_051893885.1 Eubacteriales bacterium | reverse complement strand
TTCAACAAAATAATTTAAAGTCCTGTTATGAATCAGTATTTCAGAATATCCCCCGCGGAAATTCTTCTTCCTCTGATGTAGTCCGCCGAGCTCATGCGCTTCTTTCCCTCGGGCACGACTCCGCTTACCGAAATGCAGCCGTCGGAGCAGGAGATGATAATCTCGCCCTCACCCTTGTCCGACACAGCGACGACTTCCCCCGCCGTCCCCGATGACGGAATGGCCGAGAGCTTCGCGTCGGTGAGCTTCAAGAGCTTTCCGTCGGGGGTTTTCGTCACCGCGTAAGGCATCGGTGAAAGTCCGCGGATAAGGTTTAAGGTTTCCTCCGCTCTCCTGCCGAAGTCGACTATAGTGTCCTCTTTTTCTATCTTCGCGGCGTAGGTGGAGAGCGAGTCGTCCTGTTTTGTTCGCGTTACCGTTCCGTTTTCCGTCATGTCGATTACGTCGCACATCGCTTCTCCGGCAATTTTCGCAAGTTTGTCGTGGAGCGAGCCGAAGTTGTCCTCGGGTGTAATTTCGCAGGGATAGATTTTGATTATATCGCCCGTGTCAAGTCCGTCGTCCATGTACATCGCGGTGATTCCGGTGATTTTTTCGCCGTCGATTATCGCGCGCTGTATCGGTGAAGCTCCGCGGTATTTCGGCAGAATGGAGCCGTGTGCGTTGACGCAGCCGTATTTCGGATAGGACAGCACATAATCCGGCAGAATCTTTCCGTAGGCTGCGACGATTATCATATCCGGGTCGAGCCTTTTCAGCTCCTCCTCAAACGCGCCGTTTTTTAATGTCTGCGGCTGATAAACTGCTATTCCGTGCTCCTCTGCGAACACCTTTACGGGCGGAGGCATCAGCTTCATTCCGCGTCCCTTGGGTTTATCCGGCTGAGTTACGACTCCGACAACATTGACGCCTTCTTTATTGTAAACCGCTTCGAGGCAGGTCATGGCAATATCCGGCGTTCCCATGAATAAAATTTTCATTATTTCTGTTATATCTCCGAAAAATCTGATTTTGAGTGTAATTTAGGGCAGAATGAACGCTCAGTCACCCATCATTGTGTCGACTTCCTCGGGTGTGAGGATGTGGACGGCGTTGTCGGTGAACAGCTTTCCGTCAAGGTGGTCGATTTCGTGGCAGAAGCAGCGCGCGACAAGTCCCTCTCCCTCGGCGGTGAATTCCTCGCCCTTTCGGTTAGTAGCCTTTACTGTAACCTTCGCGGGTCTGTGTGTATATCCCCACACGTCGGGTACGGACAGACATCCCTCGATTTCCTCCTGCTCACCCTCGGCGGCGATAATTTCGGGATTGATGAGCTCAAGCATTTCGTCGCCCGTGTCTACCACGCAGATTCGGCGAAGAATTCCGACCTGAGGCGCTGCAAGTCCCGCTCCGTTGGCGTCGGCAAGAGTTTCTTTCATATCGTCGAGAAGCCGCAATATTCTCGGGGTGATCTCAGTGACCGGGCGGCAGGTTTTTCTGAGTGTGGCGTCTCCTTCTTTTACTATATTCAGTATTGCCATAATAATATTCTCCTCTGTAAAAATTTAATTTTCAATTTAAAAAATCAGACAGTGCTCGGATTCAAGTCGGCCGAGACGGTGATTCTCGCGTTTGTCTTGACGTTCGGCATACTTTTGGCGTATCCGTTGGGTGAGGAGCGCGAAAACTCGCTGATCAGGTCAGAAATGAACTCCCTCATCCGCTTATTCAGCCTGCACTTTATCACAAATCTCATGCGGAACATATTCTGTATGCGATAGACAGGCGCTTCAAACGGGCCGAACAGCATCATCGGAATGTCGCTGTAGTCACATCGGATGTGCTCCTTTATCCGCTCGAGCATCAGGTTTGTCATGTGGCCGAGATAACCCTCGTCGGCTGAGGACAGAGTGATTACGGCGATATCGCAGAACGGCGGGAAGCACAGAGCCTTTCGCAGACGTATTTCGCTCTCGTAAAAGCTGACGTAGTCCTGACGCGCCGCCTTGAGTATGACGTCGTTCTGCGGGTTGTAGGTCTGGATCACAGCCTCTCCCGCGACATCTCCCCGCCCCGCTCTGCCTATGACCTGAGTGAGCATGGCAAAGGTTCTCTCTCCTGCTCTGTAGTCGCCGAGGGCCAAGGAATTGTCCGCGCTCAGAACTCCGACCGTGGCGACGCGTGGAAAGTCGTGTCCCTTTGTCACCATCTGTGTGCCGAGAAGTACGTCCGCCTCTCCGTTTCTGAATTTGTCGAGTATCTCCTCGTGGGAATACTTCGCCTGAGTGGTGTCGTAGTCCATTCTCAGTATACGCAGATCGGGGAACATTGACGCAATATCGTCCTCGGCTTTCTGCGTGCCGTATCCCATAAACAAAAAGTGGTTCTTGCCGCATTCGGGGCATTTTTCGGGAACCGAACACCTGTATCCGCACATATGGCATACGAGATACCCGCCGTCGCGCCTGCTCTGTTCGTAGTCCTCGTCGGTATTTTCGGCGAGCTTATGTCTGTTTTTCGCGTGATATGTCAGCGTAAGCGAGCAGTTGGGGCATTTTATGCTTTTACCGCAGCTCCGGCATGAGACGTAATTGTTGTATCCGCGCCGGTTTAAGAAAAGTATCGACTGGTTTCCCTTCTCCTTGTCCTCACGCAGCCGTTTTTCAAGCACATGGCTCACGGGGGAGGTGTTTCCGAGTGAGAGCTCGTCGCGCATATCGACTATGTGAACCGAGGGCAGCGGCATCCCGCCGTATCTCTCCTTCAGCTCAATCAATGTATATGCGCCGGTTTTTGCCTTGTAGTAGCTTGAGACGGACGGTGTGGCTGACGCGAGGAGCATCACGGCGTTGTGGTCGGCGCAGCGTTTTCGGGCGATGTCGTGCGCCTTGTACTTCGGATTCGTGTCGGATTTGTAGGTGTACTCGTGCTCCTCGTCGATGATTATCAGCCCGATGTCGGAGAGCGGTGCGAAAACTGCGGAACGTGTGCCGACGACTACTCTTGCAAGCCCGTCTTTTATCCGTCTCCACGCGTCGTATCTCTCGCCTGCGGACAAACCCGAGTGGATTACGGCAATCTCGTCACCGTATCGTCTGACGAATATCCCGACAGTCTGCGGAGTGAGCGCAATCTCGGGCACCATCATGATCACACTTCTCCCGCCTGCAAGCACATGGTCGATAGCTTCCATTATAACCGCTGTCTTTCCGGAGCCGGTGACGCCGTGCAGCAGTGCCGCAGATGGTTTGTGTGAGTCGCACAGCCCGATTATTTTCTCCGCCGCAGCTTTCTGTTCATCGGTCAGTGTCGGTTTGGCATAGCTTTCGCCCGGGTTTGTGTGAGTTTCGCCGAGCAGCTTCTGAGCGGTATAGTGATTCCTGTATTCCT
>JBJFHS010000158.1:0-13361 GCA_051893885.1 Eubacteriales bacterium | reverse complement strand
ATAACCACTTTTGAAGTTCTTTGCTAAGCTTTCTTTCAAGAAAGCGTCCGCGTCCCCCCGTCTCCCCCTCGAACTCACGTCACCTCAGTAAGCCGGATTAAAAATGCTGCTTTACCGCGGCTTCCCATTGAGGGAGGGAAACTGCCTTCGCTGCTTCAAACCAACGCGCGGTCGCTCGGGGATGCCGCTTTTTTGAGAACGGGCGGTTGGCGTAGTAACACTCCGAGGCGTGCGGCGCAGTCCAGACTACCTTTCCGCTTCCCGTCGTCTTACCGGAGGAGTAAAGCTCACCTGTCCGATACGGCACATATTCACCGCATGAGGCAAGCACCGCCTCCTCAAGACGAAACTCAGCCTCGCGCGCACGACCCTCTATCTTCCCCTCAATGCCGGATAAGTCAGCCCTGACGGAAAAACTTACCATATCTCACCTCAGCCCGAGCCGGACGTGACTCAGCTTTGAACCCGCGGCAGATTGCAGATAACTCACCGAAGCTATCCGCAGCTCTGCACCGCCGATAATGCAGCAGTCACCCTTTTGGGGCTTCGGAAGCTCACATTCAGCCCCATCACCGCCGCGGCATACACTGAACTCCGGAAAATAATACACCGATACCTCGCTTCCGCCAACCTCGTCCTCGTCAAAAGTGTATTTCTCCCGAACAAGTACACCGTCCAGAGCGTAGTCCTCGTAAACCGCACTCCCGTCATCCGCGTCACTTAAATATCGCCGTAATACCGCAGAATCGGTCAAAAAATTCTCCTTTACCATAACTCAATCCCCTTATACCCAGGCGGAGAGAAGCCCCGCTGTCATAAGTGCGGCATAAACAGCCTCGGATACAGGTACCCTGACCGGGGGCGACTTGCCGCATGACACATCGTATGATAAATCGTAGGTCACACTGACGTCCCCCACCGTCTCGCTTTTTACCGCACGCGCACCGGCAGAACCGCTCATTTCGGAGAGGTATTTTTCCTCTAAAAGTACCGCCTCCCCGAACGCCAGCTTCTCCGCCTCAGTCATTTTTTCTTCGCTTTTCGGATAGATGAGAGCCGAAAGCAGTGCCTTAGCCTCATCCTTCATGTTTTCAGTCTCTCCCATGTCATCCCGCCGCTCCGTTAACCGAGATATCTCACCGCAAGCTCGGGATAAATCGTCTTGAACGCATACAGTACATCCATAGAGAGTATGTCGCGCTTGTACATCATGTCGTAGCCGCGAACCACTCTCAGTGAAATGCCGTTGTATGTCGTCACATATGATTCAACCCCAGCCGGAGTCTGTAAAGGTCTCGTGATGAACGCAAAAGCATCCGGATGGAAGATAAGGTTAGCATCGTGGCTCGCAAGTACACTCACAGTGTCAGTGGTGCGGATATCGGGCTTGCCGTTTATCTTTACCTTCATTGTGCTGCCGCTTACCTCCGCATCCTCTGTAACAACATAACTCCTGCCGCCGACGATAAGAATGTCACCTCTTACAAGAGCCTCGCTGCCGCTTGTGGAAAACAAAATAATGCCGGTGCCGAGTGAATCTGCGGACGGAGTGAGAGTGCCGCTCATGCCGGATTTATGTGTGCATACCGCCTGAGACATATAGTGGTTGATTCCGAATACCTGACCGATCGAGCCTGTCCTGAGCGCAGCGCTTGAACCGCACTTTTCCGCGTTGACCACAGCCGGTATCTGCTTCAGCTTCGACGCCGCAACCGGATTCCATACCGCACAGCGCATACCCGCCGGTACCTTCTGATTGTCAAGCGCAAGTGAAGCCGCGGCAAGGTCGTCAAGTCCGTCAGGAGTCTCTCCCGCAGTTCCCGCATATGTAGGTATGTCCTTGTAAAGCTCAAGACCCTCCGCGTTGATCTTTTCAGCCAATGCCGCAGCCGCAGGTTCAATGAACATACGCACAACGGAGTCAAAGTCACACGCCGACTCAATCGCCCCGACCTGCATATCAACCGTAGCAAGATGGTCGAGCTTTACGTCGATCGTGTCGTTGTGTAAAGACTGCGCCTCAATGCCCTCGCTTTCGTCAAATTCAACCGCGGTCAGCTTAACGGGACAGCGCACGGATACAGTGTCACCCTGCTTTGCCGCACTTCCGGAAATGTTCTCCTTGTAAATAAGATTCGGAAATACAAGGTTGTCAATAAGACGGGGAAGAGCCTCGCGCGCGATCTGCTTAACAGAAAAATCAAGTTTTGCCATAGTTAAATTCCTTTCTTAAATAAAATATAATGATTTTTTGAATAATTTGGAAGTCGTCTCCCGCTGTCAGAGCTTCTTAACTCTCCTGTAATACTCGAAATCATCGAGCCTGTCGGGATTTTGCTCCGCTGCGGAGTGAGTGAACCCGCTTGTAATCACGGGAGGCTTCTGGGGCTTATCCTCAAAGAGGTATGGCGCGGATGCCTTCAGCTCGTCGAACTGCTCGTCAAGACCGTACACACCGTCCTCGTCGGAGGTAACTCTGCCCATGTCGATTACCTTAGCAATAAGCTCGCGGTTTTTCGCCCCCGATTTGTCGAGATTCCTCTCAAGCGCACTGCGGCACCTCAGTAAGTGCAGCTTTGAGGCGTATTCACCTCTCAGAGCCGCAACATCGCCCACCTCAACACCGGCATCGGCCGCCTTTATAATAAGCTCGTCGTATGATAACTTCCCGCCGCCGAATAAATCCGATATCTTGTCCTCATCCATTCGTCACACCTCCCTTCCACTTCTGCCTGAATTCGTCTGCCGTCATTACTCCGGCCTCAACCTCGCGTAAATCCGCCTCGCGCTCACTGTCACTGTCTGCGAAATATGAGTCGTCAAAGCTCATCACTATCTCCGCCGCAGGGTCAACCTCCAAACCGTAATATTCGCGGGCACACCATAGCAGCGCACGAACCAGAGAGACAATAAAACTCTTTGCGTTCCTCTGATGCTTTACCAGATTCTGGCGCATATCCTGCCGCTCACCCATGTACTGAGTCGCAGTCAGCTTGGTCCGGCCGTCTATGTCAAATGTGTAGTGATGCGTGCCAAGACCGCACCGGAACGCGAGGTAGTTAAGCTGCCACTGTACTGCAAGCGCGTTTTCCTCTGTGCGCAGCTCCGGATTGTGCTCGTTTATCATCGGGTGCTCGCTGATGTCACCGTCCCCGAGAGTCACAAACAGCTGCTGTGCCACATCGTCCGGCGTTATCACGTTTCCGTATCCGTCCCGCTGAATCAGTGACTGGCTCAAAAATACCTTCTTTCCGCCCAGCTTGATGTCGCGGCAGAAATTGTTGAAAGCCAGATCAACACCCTTGAGACAGTCAATAGCGTCGGCGAATACCGAAACCCCCATTCCGGAGTCGGGGTCGAAGTTGTTCTGTATGTTCGGCGTAAGTATCGCGAAAAACGGATACGGAGAACCTGTTCGTATCACCTCCGGCACATCTCCGCCAAAAGCCGCGCCCTTGCTGACGTATTCACCATCCTCGGGGGCGTAAAGCTCGTTCGTGATGACGTATTCCCCATTCTCAAGCCGGTGCGTTTCAACGTAAATATAAGTTTCGCCGCGTATTACCTCCTCCGAGATGAACGCCGCCTCGACTATCCTTCCGTTCTTCACACTTATCGGGTGGATGTGCGCCGCGTCGACATACTCAAACGTGATTTTTGATTTGTCGGTGGCATAAATTCCATCCTCTCCGCACTCAAAACCGCTGAGCCGCATTATCGCCGCCGCAGTACCGAGCGCAAATGCCTTTTCGGTGAGCAGATTCGCCGCGCCCCAGAAGTCGTTTTCGGAAAATATCCGCTTTACAAACTTCTCCCCCGCGTCGTCGCTTATCCTGACGGTGCAGCTGTCGTTGAACAGAAGCGAAGCCCAGTCCTCGCAGATTTTCTTCGCCATGTTCATGCGGTACATCTCACGCTTGACTATGCCGACACCGGCACTGTTCTCGTAAAAACGGTGAAATCCGCGGTCAAAGCCCTGCCACCAGCTCTTCCAAAGCTCTATAGGCAGACCTGATGCAGCTGTGTTTTCAATATAATCGCTCATTTTTTTGCTTCCTCCTTTTTTTGGTTCACTGAAAGCGAGGGTAATAAGGAATAAAAGACTTCGCCTTTTAAATTAATTTGAATGCCCTGCGCAGGCGGCGCATAAGGAGGCTCCGAAGCCACCTCCTTATGAATCCAGGCTTGTCGTCGTTACGTCAGCTGAATAGTGGAGACATCCCTCGCAAACACCATATGCAGCTGTCACGCCGGAGGGACAATAGGCTGCCGCGAAAGGAATACCAAAAGTTTTCTTCACTTGATAAAATTAACAATACCAATGGTATTCCCATCCGCGGTTAGCCTATTCCGTCCGAACAATTTCGTCTTTTTGAACGTGTTCGCGAGGGAATTCTATAAAGTGAAGTTTCAGCCAAACGCGCCAAACCCAAACTAAAAGTACCGTCGCGCGAATTCTCAACTACTTAATAATAACGAAATCGCGGCGCGGGTGATTCATAAGAGGGGTCGCGCCGAAGCCCTCTTATGCAGCTGCCGGCTGCCCGGCATAAAATCAATTTAAAACTCGTAGAGTTTTATTCCTCCTCATCCCTCACATATACCTCTCAATCGCATATTCCAGCGCATCGAGTATGTCAATGTCGCTCGTGAAATTGTCAAGCCTGCGCTCGTCCTCCCCCCATGCCGCACCGCATATCCCCTCACGTAAACGGGGACAGCACGCGAGAACGTGAAACCTCCCCTGCGCAATAAGCTGGTTCAGAAACGAAATGCGGTCGACTATCGGCTTTTTCGCACAGTCGCATACCACCGCACCCTCGCCAAGCCGCCCGAGATGCCGCCTCAGACCGTTTATAAGGTACTGCGCCTCGCTGTCGGCAAAAATGTACCTCACCGGAATGCCCGGATACAAGCGGTGCAGCATTACAAGAAACTCCGCCGCATCCGAGTTTATTTTTTCCGGGTCAATTTCCCCCTTCTCACCCGGAATCGCGTGCTCACTCAGCGCGGTAAAACTCAAAACCCCGCCGACTTTTCTGAATCCGACAGCCACAAACGTGGTCTTTGACCGGTTTCCGCCGAAATCCACCCCCACATTGATAAAATCCACATCGGTTGGAGCAATGCCCGGCAGCGTGTAGTCACCCGGAGAATCGGCAAAACGCCTGTATATGAGCCCCTGAGCCGCACACCTCTCGCCGAGAATGTCACGCCTGTACCACACCGTGCCCTTGTCGTACTGCGCCGCAATTTCGTCGAGCCGCTCCTTTGTCATGACCGGATTGTCAAAAATGGTAAAGTGCGCGTAGTTGTAAAAATTCTCGCCCACTCCGCCCCCGCGAGCCATTTCCGCATACCTGTCGATGTGTTCGGTGTAAATCCACGCTTTCGGAGAGGTCGGGTTGAGATCCCAGAAAATTCGTCGGTCACGTGCGGCGAGCTGGCGGTTGAGAGCTTCCTCTATAAATGAGGGCGAGTGCAGGTTTATCTCGGTCGCAATCCACATCCCGTAGGAATTTCCGCGTATCCGCTTGTAGGAGTCCGAGTTCCTGCCGCCCGCAAAAATGATGATCCGCTCTCCCGCCGCCGCATCCACCGCCATCGCATCGTTTCCGCGGTATTTTATCCACCGGCACCGCTTTCCGAATATGTGTTCGAGCCCGAGACCGTTGCAGTCGCCTATGTTCAGTTTCGCGTTGCCGAGAGTCGAGCCCGTCGCAAGATGAAATTTGTCCTGTGAATTTTCAAGCAGAGCGGCAAAGACAAATACGTTGTCAATGGTTTTCCCCGCCCTGACAGCCCCCTCCGCCACGTTGACGGTTGAATGATACGCGCGGCGCATATACTCGCGGTGCTTTTCGCCGAAAACATATTCACCCGCCAAACGAATCCGTCCCCTCTCCCCCGTCAGCCTTCCCTCCGCCGAACAGCTCGCATCTCAGCCCCATTATCTCAAGCGCAGCAGGGTTGAAGCCGTCATCTTCACCTTGATTTCCGCCGCGATTTTCACCGATATCCCGCCCGAAAATGTCGAAATACAGCCGGATCGCCGTCGTGTTCCCCGAAATCGCGGAATTGAGCAGAGCCAGCCAGACAAACGGCGTGTGTACACGAATCAACCTCCGAGCGTAACTCAGCACAGCCTCGCAGAAACGTGAGTCAGACGTGATACGCGAGAATACATCCGGCGAATACCTGCTTTCATCGTCAAGCACACTTCTCACCGCCGCATTCATAAATTCAAACTCCGACGGATCGTATTCCACACCGCCCGCTTCGGCAAATTCCGCGCTGTCCGTATTTTCACCGAGTCCATCGCTCAAATCAAAAATTTTGTCCACAAACACTGTTCTCCTTTCCGTTGTGCCAATATTATACCATGCCGAACACTTGTTTTTCATCCCGCAATTTTTCCGCAAAAGTCCAACGATTTGTTCACATTTTGTTCGCCCCAAAACCAGTGAAAACCCCCGTTAAAACAAAAAAAATCCCCGCATTCTTTCCACCAACGAAAAGGAGTGCAGGATTTTGTTCATATTTCAGCCGCAATTCAATAATATTTAAATATAGAACCTCCGTTTGTTTTTACCGCCTGAGTTTTGACAGCCAGAACAACAAAAAGACGAAATTTCCAAGTCGGACAACCCCTGCCCGAAAATGAAAATTCGCCTTTTTATGTCTGAAAATATGCATCGGATTACAAAATACAGCCCATGCCCTAACACATTATTTTTGTATGGGTCTGTAGCAAGCTGAGCCCTGCACTATGTCCTCAAGAATGTCGTACAGCGTACACGCCGTGACCTTTCCTTTAATAAGCATTGCAAAAATTCTCTCAGCTTCTTCGGTCAATGTGGTGACACTGTCAGCGTACTTTCTTTCGATTGCGCCCGCGCTGCAGGTTGCGACTTCAATTGAATAAACCGCGATACCGTCAACTTCCCGACGGTAAAGACGGTAAGCAACATCTATTTTGTTTCTGACATTTATTTCCGATGATGCAAACAGTTGATTTTCGCACTTGACCGATGTACTCATTCATACCACTCCTTTCACTGACTCAGGCAATAATAGCATTAATAATATTAATAGCATTAATATGGAAAAGATATATTAATTTTTTCGCCCATATAATATATTAATAAACTAACTGTACTTTTTGCCCGATATAATGTGGTATGAAAGAGATTTTCGCCCAATATATAGATTCCGACAATTACAATTTACATTATTTTAACAACTGTTTCACATATATCAGAAGGCATAAAGAACCTGCACGCCCGATACTCAGGTTTGCACTTTCGGGATATATGTGATATAATGTAATCACTCAGTGCTGTTCTGCTTCTTCATCGCATCGAATAAACCGCGGATAAACTCCGTCATAACCTCGCGCTCCTCACGGCCCAGACCGCTCAGCATCCGAACCGCAGCGATGAGCTTGGGCATCTGATCCTGTGACAGATCCGATACGGTCTTGGCCCCAGTCGACTCAAGCGCACCGAAAAGTATGTCCGTGAATTCGCGCCTCTTGTCAGCACTCATTTTGCCGAGCCACTCGCGGAATACCTCGTCGTGACGCTTACCCCTCGGCGACAGAGTCGGAAGATGAACCATCTCGCGCCCCATAACCTGCCACGAAAACGGGTCGTGCTGCAGTAAACCGTTTCTGAGAGTGCTCTCAACCACACTCAGATTGCTGCCGCGCTCCAACAGCATCCCGATAACCGATGACTGCGGCACTATGGTGATGATCCGCTTCTCCATCCGCCTGAATTCCGGGGCATCAACTACCTCCTCAACAAAGCCCGGACCGTCGTTGCTGTAGGCGTTGATCACACGTTCGCCGACCTCGGGGGATGAGAACGCAGCGGCATAAACGGCAAGGTTTCCGCCCTTTGAGTGACCGCCGGTCCTTATTTTTCCGCGATAAACCGACGCAACCTCGTTCAAATATTCCGCCGCAAGAGCCTGAGAGCGCACGGGATGGCTGAAACTGAGATTGAAATCCTCTCTCCATCCCACAAGCGTGTCGTCCGTACCGCGGAAAGAGGCAAAAATCGTGTTGTCGGGCAGAATGAACGTGACAGCGGCAAACTGAACGCACTCCGCCTCGTCGAAAACACACCTGTACGCGGCGACATATACCTCGCGGAATCTCTGCGAACGGGCGGACAGAATGAATAAATCGTTGGTCGTGTCGGGTATTATCTGACCGAATTTTTCTCCGTTGGGATATTTTATGCGGTTTTCGTCAAAGCATTTGTCAAGCCGCACCGGCATTGAATAAACAGAGTCCGACACCGCGCAGGAGTAATCAATAAACGACAGCATCGATAAAATCAGGTTGTCAACCTCGTTGAACGGCGAAGCGGCGAAGGTCAGATCTCCTCTCCACTTCAGGTAGTCTATAATATTCGCCATTGTGACCGAACCTCCTCAGCTCAAAATATACTTTTACGCTATTATGATACTGCAAATATAATTCATACGTGTTAACCGCAGATTAATTTTATTTTGTTTTCCCAGCCGCATCGCAAAAATAAAAGAAAGGCAGCACAAAAATACCATGACGGAAACCGAATTTTCAAAAGAAATACGCTCGGGTAAGATGAACGGCGTCTACTTCCTCTGCGGGGACGAGGATTACCTCAAAAATTACCGCACAGTCGAAGCAAAACGCTGCCTCACCGAAAACGACCCCGCCGCCGCCTTCAACCTTGTCGAGCTATCTTTCGGTGAGGATGAGTGCGATACCACCGCCGTGAACGACGCAGTCTCAGCCCCCGCCATGTTCTCCTCCCTCCGGCTCACACTCCTCTCCTTCTCGGACTTCGACTCGGTTAAAGAGCGCGATAAAACCGCCCTTCTCTCAATCCTCGAAAGCCACGCCTCAGACCCGGATTCCGCCGTAATCGTAAAGGTGAGCGGAGGCGGCTTCGACTGCGGAACCGATAAAAAGCCCTCCGCAGCATTAAAGTCATTCTCAAAGTTCGCAAAAGTGGTCAGATTCGACTACCAGCCGCCGTCAAAACTGTACTCGTGGCTCTCAAAGCACGCCGAAAAATACTCCCTCACACTCTCCCCCGACGCCGCAGAGCTCATGATTAATATCTCCGGCAGAGCAATGTACACCCTGTGCGGCGAAATCGCAAAGGTCTGCGCCTACACAGCATCGAACGGAAGAAAAACCATAACCGCCGACGACGTCTCACTCTGCTGCTCCCATACCGACGAGGACGACGCATTCAGGCTAGCCAATGCCCTGACCGACGGAAATACAGAGGAGGCTTACCGCTGCCTCGGCGTCAAAATCCGGCTGAGAAGCGACCCGTACATCCTCCTCGGACAGA
This sequence comes from Eubacteriales bacterium, assembly GCA_051893885.1. GTDB lineage: Bacteria > Bacillota > Clostridia > Oscillospirales > CAG-272 > UMGS1696. Next base: position 4,005 of record JBJFHS010000158.1, on the reverse strand, counting down.
TAACCAGAACCTTCACCGACCTCGCCGCAGCCTCCGCCTTTATATGCGACGGACGTGACGTATCCGAGTTCGCCAAAGAGCTGAAAATCCACGAGTTCCGCGCAAAGCTGTACTATAAAGCCGCAAAAAACGCACCGTACGATTACTTCAAACGAGCAGTCGAGCTCTGCCTCACAGCTGACAGAAATATGAAAACAACCGGCACACGCGGCTACGGCGAGATCGAGCGGCTGATCGGTCTGGCGGCGCGGAAGTGAAGAAGTAAAACAGAAGCAATATGAAAAAACTGAAAATTCCAATCATCACCGAGGGAAAGTACGATAAAATCAAGCTGAAAAACATCGTCTGCGCCACCGTTATCACAACCGACGGCTTCGGAGTGTTCAGAAGCGAAGAAAAACGCGCGCTGATCCGAACCCTCGGCAGAAACGGCGTCGTGATCCTCTGCGACAGCGACGGCGGAGGCAGAATCATACGCTCACATCTGCGTGGTATGCTCGGCGGAATCAGAACCTACGACCTCTACATCCCCGAAATCGAGGGCAAGGAGCGGCGAAAAGCGGAGAGGTCAAAAGCCGGTCTTCTCGGCGTCGAGGGAGTCCCGGACAGCGTGCTGAGAGAGTTGTTCGACACCCTCGAAAAAAGCCACCCGGAGCTGTTCGATGCCGAAATTCCCCCGGAAATAAACCCGCAAAACGCGAAAAAAACGATATCCAAATCCGAAATGTACTCGCTCGGACTCACAGGAGGAGAAAATTCCGCACAAAAACGCGACGTGATAGCGAAAAAGCTCTCCCTCCCCTCCGGCATGAACGCAAACGCCCTCTGTGAAGCAATGACCCTGCTCGGCGTGACAGCGGAGGAAGCCGAAAAACTGCTTGCGGAATAACTCACACATAACACCGCTCCGCACAAAAAATCACGACACCGCCCCCATGCCTGTGGTAGAATAATGCCGCGGAGATACAAAGGATATCAGCGAAAGAAGGAGCCGGAAATGGACTGGACATACGGAATACAGCGCGCGATAGACTATATCGAAGAAAACCTGTGCGGAGATATTGACCTCGACACCGCGGCATCACTCGCATATTCGTCTGCTTTTCACTTCCAGCGTGTGTTCAGCATACTCTGCGGCTTCACCGTCGGGGACTATGTCCGAATGCGCAGACTCACCCTCGCCGGCACGGAGCTCGCAAAATCCGGCAAAAAGGTGATAGACGTCGCGCTGAAATACGGCTACGACACACCCGAGAGCTTCAGCCGCGCCTTCACCCGATTTCACGGAATCTCACCCAGCGCAGCCAAAACCGGCGGAGAGATAAAATCCTTTTCGCGTATTTCCGTAAAACTTATTTTAAGCGGAGGAAATATGATGAACTACAGAATCGTAAAGCTCGATGAATTCAAGGTAATCTGCAAAAAGAAACAAGTCCCGCACCCAATGGCAGGCGGCGAAACCCCTCTCGACAATCCGGAGCCGACCGCGATGATTTCATCCTTCTGGGGCGAGTGCTCGGCTGACGGAACGATAGAAAGGCTGCTGAAGTACATCCCCGAGAAAAACAACTTCCCTGGCTGCATAGTCGGAATCAGCTTCACCGGCGAACTGAAAACCGAATCCGGCGCAGGCTCCCCCGAAAAATTCCCGAAAGAATTCCCCTACGGCATCGGCGCGCACTATAACGGCTCGGAAGTTACCGACCCCGACTTCACCGTCGAGACAATCCCCGCCGCAACATACGCGGTATTCACCTGCACCGGAGAAATGCCCGACGCCTTCAGACGCACCTACAACCAGATGTACACCGAATTCTTCCCCTCAAGCGAATACAAACCCTGCTTCGGCACAGAATTCGAGGCATACCCCTCAGCAGACGTAAAAAACCCCGACTACAAATGCGAAATCTGGATCGCCGTTGAGAAAAAGCACTGATTCTGGGGGAAACGGAAACTTCTTTTAACTAAAACCAAAAAATCGGCTCACTGACACAGGAATGGATGCAGCGAGCCGATTTATTAATTTGTCAAAACTCAGTTTTCAATTTTCTTGTAGTTTGTGATAGCTCTTTCGAGGGACTTTTCGAGGAGCTTGCGCTGGCCTTCGTAGTATGATACAAAGGAACCCTCGCTTGAGGAGCCGTAGACACCGTTCGTGAAGATAGAGCCGATGTTGAGCTCCTTGTCCGCCATCATAATGAACGGGCTGTTGATGTGCTCGTAGATGATGTCGACCATCTGTGCATCCGTGAGACCTGCGGAATATTTGATCTTGAGCGCGGTGTCGTACCATGCGGGAGTAACCTTGCGGTATGATTCGGCGCAGAGAGCCTCAAGTGTAGCGCAGAGAACGCCGAGCTTGTCGGGAGAAACCGATACAGGTATAGCCACACCGTTTCCGTTTGCGGTTCCTGCGCCCGACATATAGTCAACCGTCTCATCGAGCTTCGGATACGGAAGGATTCCGTACTCAAAATCGACATCGCGGAGAGCGTGAGCCGTTTCAAACTGTCCCGGGTAGAAAAGCGAGGTCTTCGCGATAAAGGTGTCCTGCTTTGAGCCCTCGGCAGAGATGTTGTCCGTGTAAAGAAGCCTGTACAGTGTTTCGCTCCATTTTATTCCCTGCTCACTGAGGATGTTCAGCGCCGGGAAGCCCTCGGAATCTCTCGTGATGTACGAAAGACCCGTCGACATCGACATATAGTTCGGGATTCCCCAATGCTCATAGCGGAAGCCCATGATGTCCTCGCTGTCCACTTCCCCGTTACCGTTTGTGTCTTCATATACGCTGCGGCAGTATTCGGCAAACTTGTCGTAAGTCCATGTGCCGTCGAGAACCGCGTCGTACAGCTGGTTTACGTCGCCTATGCGGTCGGTGAACATGGCCTTGTTGAAGTACATTGCCGATGCGTAGAGCATTACAGTAAGGCATATGTCGCCGTTGAGGAAGAACCGCTTTGTGTTGTCAAGGTTCGACTCCGCCATCATGTCGGAATACCACCACGGCTGGTCAAGGTCAATGTATTCCGCGTCGATCAGATCGTGGTAGTAGCCCTGAATGGACTGCTGCCAGAGGCGGGAACTCTCCTCCATTATTACGTCGTAGTCAGCGGATCCGGACTGGAGCATCGTGCGCACGGATGACGGGAATCCATCCCAGTCTGCCGAGCCGGCTATCCAGCTTATCTTGACGCCGAGCCGATCCTCTACACTGACGTTGCGGTTGTAAACAGCGTCGAGAACCACGTCTCCGCCCATCTCGCCGACACAGTCATATTTGATTGTATTTTCAGAGCCGAAATGATACACGTTTATCGTATCTCCGTCAAATTTTAGGCCGTCGGGAAGGTTGTCCGGTGTGTTTGCACGGCTTACTTCGGTCTCAGCATCTGCTGTGTCCGAACCGCCCTCCGCCGAAGAAGTGCCGGTCTGTCCGTTATTTTCAGTTCCGGTTTTAGTGTCCGAGCAGGAAAGCAGCGTCGGTGCAAGCATTACAGCACACAGAAGCAGAGCTATAATTCTACGCATAATTGTCACCATCCTTTTATAATATCTGAATTAATTTTGTGTGATATCGCCTGAACTCTGTGTACATTATACATTTTTCCGAAGTTTTAGTCAACACTTATCCGCAAAAATCACATTATTTTAATATTTCAGTTACATTTGCAGTTGAACACAACGTGAATGCGAGGGGGGGAGACGTGGGGAACGCGGACACTTCTTGAAATGAAGCATAATGACTTCGTCATTGGCAAGAACTTCAATCGGTTTTTATCATTTCTCGTTCAGTGCGTATGGTGGCGGAATCACTTCGGACGAGTCAGCTGGCCTAGCGGCTTGATATTAGAGATCCTCGACCTCAGAAAGGGTGGAGTGAGCTCGCAGGGACCGCTAACCCTGCTCGAGATAGCCGTATGGAATACCTTGATTTCGTAACTTAATAATAAAATAATACTGACTCACGTCGTTTTGAAGCGAACAAACAATTCAGTCAGCTGCGAA
>JBJFHS010000157.1:0-13451 GCA_051893885.1 Eubacteriales bacterium | reverse complement strand
TCCCCTCCGTTCCCCCTCGACTGCACATTGTTCTGTAAGCCGCATCAAGCCCAGGACATCGTGGTCGGCTTGGGGTCGTGCATTATGGCTTCTTTGAGGACGGAGACGGCTTTGGTCAGACCCTCGTCAATTGACATAAGGCTGTCCTCGTGTTCGATGGAGACAGCGCCGTCGTAGCCAACGAGCCTGAGGTTGCTGATGAGGTCGCGCCACCATGAAACGTCGTGACCGTAGCCGAGGGCTCTGAATACCCACGCGCGGTTGATTTCGTCGCCGTAGTGCTTTGTGTCGAGAACACCGATGCGCGCAGTGTTGATTTCATCGATCTTGGTGTCCTTCGCGTGAACGTGGTAGATGGCGTCGCCGAGCATACGGATCGCTGCGGAGGGCTGCATACCCTGCCATACGAGGTGAGAGGGGTCGAAGTTCGCACCGATAGTCTTGCCGACCGCGTTTCTCAGCTTCAGCAGCGTCTCTGTGTTGTAGCAGCAGAAGCCCGGGTGCAGCTCGAGCGCGATTTTGTGTACATTGTGAGCCTCGGCGAAAGCGGCGGTCTCCTTCCAGTACGGGATGAGCACGTCGTTCCACTGGTAGTCGAGAACTGCGAGGAAGTCTTCCGGCCACGGGCAGGTCACCCAGTTCGGATATTTTGCTCCGGGATGGTCGCCGGGACAGCCGGAGAAGGTCACAACTGTCTCAACTCCCGCCTTTTCAGCGAGGAGAATTGCGTTTTTGAGGTCGCGGTCGTACATTTCGGCGGTGGCCTTGTCGGGGTGTACGGGATTTCCGTGAGCCGAGAGTGCCGCGATTTCGATTCCGTACTTCCTGAAGGTGTTCATCCACTCCTCAAAAGCCTTTTCATCGTTTAAAAGAACCTCCGGGTCGGCGTGGTCTTTTCCGGGATATCCGCCGCAGCCGATTTCAACCGCTTCAACTCCGTGTCCCTTGAGTATAGCGAGAGCCTCGTCAAGCGGCTTTGCACCGTAGAGGTTAGCAAGAACGCAAAGTTTCATGTTTTTTACCCTTTCCTTTAAATAAATTTGTCTCAATACCGCGAGAAGGAAAACTTAGCCCTAAGTCTCCCTTCTCATTTTTTATGTGTTTAATTAAAATCTGTAGATGTCGCCGGTCTTAGCGGAGGTGTAGATACCCTCGAGGATTCTGGTTACTGTGTAAGCCTGCTCGGGAAGAACCGTGGGCTTTTCCTTTTCGCCGCGGACAGCCTGAATCCACTGGTAAGCTTCCTTGCCTGCGGGGTCGTTGTCGGATACGCCTTCGTAGAATGCTGCGCCGCCTGCACTGAAGCTGGGTGTGAAGGTGTACTGTCTGTTCTGACGGATACCGTTGATGTGAACGCCGCCGTTAAACATATCGCCGCCTGCCTTTGTGCCGCAAACCATGCAGCAGGCTTCACGGGGTTCGAGTGTGTTGAGCGCCCAGGAAGCGTCGAGGGAGATCGTAGCGCCGTTTTCCATTACGATGAAGCCGAATGCGGAGCTTTCAACAGTGAACTTTTCGGGATCCCAGTTGCCCCAGTCGTTGCCCTGTTCGGTGTCCTTGTTGTGAGCGTGGTATGTTGTTCCGACGCAGTACTTCGGCTTGTAGTTGTTCATGATCCAGAGAGTAACGTCGAGCGCGTGTGTACCGATGTCGATGAGGGGACCGCCGCCCTGTTCGTATTCGTTGAGGAACACGCCCCATGTGGGAACGGCACGTCTTCTTACTGCGCACGCTCTTGCGAAGTAGATATCGCCGAATGTGCCCATCTCGGATTCAGCCTTGAGGTACTGAGCCTGAGCGGTCTGTCTTGTCTGATAGCCGATTGTGAGGAGCTTGCCGGTTCTTTCAGCCGCGTCGAGCATCTTCTTTGCTTCTTCGGAGTTGATAGCCATCGGCTTTTCACACATAACGTGCTTGCCTGCTTCGAGAGCGTCAACTGTGATGAAGGAGTGAGCGCGGTTCGGGGTGAGAACGTGAACTACATCGATAGTCTTGTCCTCGAGGAGCTTTTTGTAGTCGGTATAAACATCGGCGTCGGGAGTACCGTAGTCCTTCTTAGCCTTCTGTGCTCTTTCTTCGATGATATCGCAGAATGCTACCATCTGAACGCCGGGAACCTTTTTAAGGGAAGGCATATGCTTTCCGTTTGCGATTCCGCCGCAGCCGATAATACCGATTCTGATGATGTCTGATGCGTTTGCCATTTATTTATCCTCCGGATATAAAAATTTCATTCGTAATAAGGTAATTTTCGCATTGAAATCACCCGAAAAATCACATTTCGGACGAAATTTACCGCATAATATCATATAACATCCGTCCGTTTTTTTCAAGTCCCAAAATAACGTTTTCGTAAGTTTGGAACATTTTCGTTCATTTGCATAAATTACAGCCGCCGTCCATGTGCATTTTGACCGCCATTCAGTGTAACCGAACTCAGTTCTTGCCCACTCTTTTAATGACCAGACCGAGCTTTCCCTGCACCTCGCCGGACCAGATTATGTGGCGCGGGCATTTGTCGACGCAGACATCGCAGCCGCAGCACTTGTCGTAATCAATCGACGCGACAAAGTTGTTCACCGTGATTGCGCCCGACTGGCAGTTTTTCTGACATAATTTGCAGGAAATGCAGCCGACATCGCAGACCTTGCGCGTGTTTTTGCCGTCGTCAACCGACATACATCCGACCCAGTGCTTTGAGTCAAACGGAATGAGCCTGATGATTCCCTTCGGGCAGGCCGAAACACACACGCCGCAGCCCCTGCACTTCGAGTAATCCACGGCGGCGACTCCGTTTTCCACGACGATTGCCTCAAACGGGCAGGCCTTCACGCAGGTTCCGAGACCTATGCAGCCGTTTTTGCACAGCTTGTCGCCTCCGCCGATTTTTGATGCCGCGGTGCAGTCGTCGATTCCCTCGTATATGTACTTCTTGCGGGCGTATTCCGACGTGCCGGAGCACATTACCTGAGCGCGCATACGGACTGTTTTGCCGGCCTCCACGCCCATTATCTCCGCTATTTTGTCCGACACCTCGCTTCCGCCGACGGAGCATTTGTTCACCGCCGCCTCGCCCGAGGAAACCGCAGCCGCATAAGCCTCACATCCCGAATATCCGCAGCCTCCGCAGTTTGCGCCGGGCAGACATTCCTTGATTTTTTCGGCTTTTTCGTCTTTTTTTACGGTGAAAATCTTCGATGCAAGGGCAAGAAGCGCACCCATGAGAAGTCCGAGTCCTATAAAAATTGCGACAGGGAGCAGTATTTTCACAATTATTTACCTCCCTTTAAAATTTCATTCCCGAGAAGCCGGAGAACGCCATCGCCACAAGTCCCGCTGAAATGAGGAGCAGCGGAAAGCCGCGGAATGCTTTGGGCGGGTCGGCGAAATTGAGTCTCTCTCTGACTCCGGCGAAAATTACAATTGCCATAGTGAAGCCTATCGCCGCCGAGAAGCCGAAAACCACGCTCTCGATGAAGCTGTAGCCCTCCTCAATGTTGACAAGTGCCGAGCCGAGAACCGCGCAGTTTGTGGTGATAAGCGGGAGATAGATTCCGAGCGCGCCGTAAAGCGACGGGACGTATTTTTTGAGAAACATCTCGATGAACTGCACAAGCGTCGCTATGACAAGGATGAACGCGATCGTCTTGAGGTATTCAAGCCCGAATCTCTCGAGAAACAGATGGTAAACTACCCATGTCGCCGCGGAGGAAAGAGTCATTACAAATGTAACCGCCATACCCATTCCCAGCGCGGTAGAAGGCTTGTCTGACACTCCGAGGAACGGGCAGCAGCCGTAAAACCGCGAAAATATGAAGTTTTCGGTCAGTATCGCCGTGAACATTATCATCAGTATATTCATTTTCCGCTCTCCTCCGATTCCGTGTCGTTCTGTTTTTCGTCGATTTCAGCCTCTTCTTCGTCTTTTGTGCGGATTTTGCTTACGATTTTTCCGGTCTCCGCGTCCCTCATCAGGGTTTCGTGATATCCGCCGTCAATCGCGTCAGCTTCAAGGCACTTTCTGCGGCTTCTCTCCTCGAGATTCATTCGGATTTTCTGAACAAGCGCGATTATGAAGCCGAGTGTAATGAACGCTCCGGCAGGCATGAGGAAAATCGTCGCGGGTGAGAACCAGTCTCCGAAGATTCTGACACCTCCTGTTCCGTCGCTTGACGCAAAGAGCATACCCGTTCCGAGAAGCTCACGCACCACGGCGATGCAGACCAGAGCGAGCGTAAATCCGATGCCCGTCGCGATGCCGTCGATAAATGATTCGGCAGGCCCGTTTTTCGAGGCAAATGCTTCCGCTCGGGCGAGAATTATGCAGTTCACCACGATAAGCGGTATGAACAGTCCGAGAGAGGCGTCGATTGCGGGGAAATACGCCTTGATTATCAGCTCTACAGCCGTAACAAATCCCGAAATTATCACTATGTACGAGGCGATACGCACCTCTTTCGGGATAATCCGCCGCAGAAGCGAGATGAACAGGTTTGAGAACGCGAGCACCACGATTACCGAAACGCCCATTCCGACCGCATTCACTACAGATGTAGTTGTTGCAAGAGTCGGGCACATTCCGAGAAGCTGCACAAAAACGGGGTTGTTGGTGATAATGCCGTCTTTAAACAGCTGAGGTATTGATTTTTTCATTTTATTTTGTCCCCTTTCTGCTCGTTACGGCTTGACCCATTTGGTTTCGGGTTCGGTTTCTTCGGTCTCAGGCTCGGTTTCCGGCTCGGTTTCCGGCTCAGTTTCGGGCTCCGTTTCAGTTTCGGTTTCAGACTCAGTCTCGGTTTCAGTCTCAGTTTCTATTTCCGGCTCCGTCTCAGGTTCAGTTTCAGGCTCCGTCTCGGGTTCAGTTTCGGGTTCAGTTTCGGGTTCAGTCTCAGGTTCAGTCTCAGGCTGGGTTTCCGGCTGGGTTTCCAGCTGAGTTTCCGGCTGAGTCTCAGGTTCGGTTTCGGGTATCTCAGGCTCGGTTATAACCGGAACATACGGCTCAGTCTCGGGCTCGGTTTCCGGCGGAGTTGTCTCCGTTTCAGTCTCAGGTGTCGTCTCAGGCTCGGTCTCAGGCTCAGTTGTCTCCGCATTGGTCTCAGTCTCGACTGTGCCGTCCTCTCCGATTTCGTCAACGCTCACTTCACTGTCTCCGTTGTCCTCGTTTGCGTTGTGGTAGTCCTCCGAATCGTTTTCGCCGAGATTTACCGATGCTTCAAGCTCCTTTGCCGCCTGTGCGAGGTCGACCTCAACCGAAAGCGCATAATTCACCGCCTCAACGACGCCGCGCGAGCTGAATGTGGCTCCGGCAACCCCGTCAATGCCCTCTCCTATCACCGCTTCACCGCCGATTCCGATGAACTGCGAGATGAAGTCGTCTCCCTTGACCTTCGTGCCGACGCCGGGAGTGTCAGACATCGAGACGATCGAAATTCCGCACACTGTCTTCTCGGGGGAAATTCCTACCATCGCGGTGATGTCGCCCAGATAGCCCCCTCCGACAGAGTTCACGCAGTAGCCGAGGATTTCGCCGTCCTTCAGCACGATATAGACCTCATCCCCATCATCGACCTCGTATTCTCTCACGTCGTCTCCGTCGGGGAAGATTTTCAGCACCGCGTTCCGCCGTTCGTTTACCGCGTTTTGTGCGATGACATCTTCGGTGAGCGCATTTACAATCGACAAAAGCAGCGCAATTCCGGCACATATCGCGACAAGCACACCGACCATACGGACAAGGTACTGCGTGGAATCGGGGTCCGGCTGCGTTTTTTCCCTTCTGATTTTTTTCTTCTTTACAGCTTTTTCTTCCGTTTCTTCTGTTTCGTACGATTCTTCCGATTCGTAAATTTCTTCAATTTCTTCCGGGTCATCCGGGTCTTCCGTTTCCTCTGTGTCTTCTTCATCGGGTATTTCACCGTGCGGCTCATCATCCGACTCAGAGACAAATTCCCCGTTTACGCCGAAAAATTCCTCACTTATAAAGTTTTCCGTTTCCTCTGCCGTGAAATCATTCAGCTCGTCCGCATTGAAATCGTTTTCTTCTGCTGCCGCCGATTCTTCTTTCACTTCGGCAGGCGCATTCGTGGGCGGAGTCGGTTCCAACGAAGTCATCGGAGTCGGTTTTCTGTTTTTTTTCTTTTTTGACATTATTTTTTACCTCCGAAGCGCCGCGGCATTGTTGCCCTGTCGATATACCACACGAGCAGGTTCATAATCAGGATGGAGAAGGAAACTCCCTCCGAATAGCTGCCGAAATAGCGTATCAGCACCGTAATGAGACCGCAGCCGCAGCCGTAAATCAGCCTTCCCACGGGAGTGACGGGAGAAGTGGAGTAATCGGTCGCCATAAAGAACGCGCCGAGCATAAGTCCGCCCGCGAACAGCTCGTACAGCATGAAATTCAGCGCTCCGTCACCCGACTGCGGGAACAGAAGCGTAAGCAGCACGACTGTTCCGAGATACGCGGCGGGAATCTGCCATGATATGACTCGCCTTACGAGAAGGTACACGCCACCCGCGATGAGGAGGAGCGACGAAACCTCTCCGATGCAGCCGCCGGTATTTCCCGTGATCATGTCGAAAAGGTTTGTGTCCGGTATGCTTCCCGATTTGAGAGATGCAAGCGGCGTAGCTCCGGCAATTATGTCGCTGTCGGCTAAAGTAACCGCGGCTGAGTTGATTTTTTCGCCGAAAGCCGGAAAAGACGCCATCTCATCCGCCCACGAGAACAAAAACACTCTCGCCGCAAGCGCAGGATTCACAAAGTTTTTGCCGATTCCGCCGAAAAGCTGCTTTACAACGACTATCGCGAAGAACGTTCCGACAACCGGCATCCAGAGAGGTACCGTGACGGGGAGATTCATCGCGAGGAGAAGTCCCGTTACTGCTGCGGAGAGGTCGTTTACCGTCACCGGTCTGTGAAGCAGAAACTGCGAGAGCGCTTCAAATCCGACCGCTGTTCCGACTGAGATAGCTCCGATTGCGATGGTTCTGAGTCCGAAGACGTACACGCCCCAGATAAAAGCGGGAAGGAGCGCGATTATGACGTCAAGCATGACTGTCGCGGTCGTCTCGGGGCTTTTTATGTGCGGGGAGGACTGAACCGTGAGCAGCGGCGGCATTGTGATTTTAGTGGATTCGGGAATATTTTCCGCCTGAGTGTCGTTATTTTCTTTAATAATTTCGTTTTTATCCATAATTAATCCTCATCAGGCATCGGGTTTAAGAGCTTTGATTCTTGCCGCCTCTGTTTTAATGGCAGCCTTTGCTTTTCTGATGTGCTGGACGATTTCGACTCCGCCCGGGCAGTTGTAGGAGCAGGAGCCGCACTCCACACAGCTCATCGCGCCGTATTCCTCAGCCCTCTTATAGTTGCCCGTCATCGAATACTGTGCGATATACATCGGCATAAGGTGCATCGGGCAGTTGTTCACGCATTTTCCGCAGTGGATGCACGAGGGCTTTTCAATATTCTTTTTGCCGAACCGCTCCGAGAACAACAGCACCGCGCTCGTAGATTTGGTTACAGGCATTTCCGGGTCCCACTGAGCCATGCCCATCATCGGACCGCCGCTTATCAGTTTTGCCGGACGCCTCTTGAGTCCTCCGCAGAACGAAATGATGTCCGGCAGAGTCGCCCCGATCGGCACAAGGAGGTTTTTGGGCCTTCTGATGCAGTCGCCGTCCACCGTCACAACGCGGTTTATTAGCGGCTGTCCGTATGCGAAGGCCCTGTAAATCGCGGCGCAGGTTTCGGCGTTGAAGATCACGCATCCGACGTCGGCGGGCAGCTTGCCTGTGGGAATCTCGACACCTGTGAGCGCGTAGATAAGCTGTCTCTCGTCGCCCTGCGGATATTTGGTTTTCATGATTTTGACCGAAATCATTTTAGAGCCTTCAAGCAACTCCTCGAGCTTTTCTGCGGCGTCCAGCTTGTTGTCCTCAATCGCGATGTACGCAGTCCGAGCCGACAGTGCCTTGAGCAGGATTTTGATTCCGTTGATAACTGAGGCGGGGTGTTCAAGCAGAAGCCGGTGATTTGCGGTGATGAACGGCTCGCACTCCGCGCAGTTTACGATAATTTTGTCGACCTTGCCGAGCGCGGAGCGGATTTTGGCGTATGTAGGAAACGCAGCGCCGCCCATTCCCGAAATTCCCGCGTTTCTGATAACGGAAATAATTTCCTCCGGCGTGCAGTCGGTCAGCTTTTTTGTGATTGGTGCGTTGTCGGGACACGGGGTTGAGAGCATATCGTTTTCAATCACGATGTGCTCGACTACAGCTCCGGTGGGAACCGTTTTTTTGACAATTTCCGTCACCGTACCCGAAATGCTTGAGTGAACCGGGCATCCGAGAGCGCTCTCAGGTACATCTCCGATTTTCTGCCCCACCGTAACCGCGTCCCCTACATTTACGCACGGTGCGGCAGGCGTTCCGATGTGCTGTGAAAGCGGGATGGTGACTTTTTGGGGAGCGGGAAGCAGTTCTATCCGGCTTCGGCTGGTATTTTTATATTCCTCGACGTGAATTCCGCCTGAGAAGGTATATGCCATAGCTTTCTCCTGTTATATAAGCATATCTTATCAATTTTCATTATTGTATAAATTATAACTGATTTTTCCCCATAAGACAAGTATTTTTTTAGAAAAATATACTTTCAGATGTGTAAAATAATAAATAACGCTTAAACAAAACTTCCGATAACTTTATTTCACTCAAAAAGCGAGAGAAATGGGATTCGGGCTTTATCTACTGTATATTCTTTTCCGTTGAGGTAGCCGAGTGCGCCGCCGAGCTCAAATGAAACGGAGTATGAATACAGTGCCTGACAGGAGTAGCCCATTTTTCTGTCGCCGGCGTTGTGCGCGTACTTTCCCTCACCGAGGAGCGGATGCCCGATGTGCGCCATGTGAGCCCTTATCTGGTGCGTCCTTCCGGTTATGAGATTTATTTCGACAAGTGTCAGATCAAGCTCTCTGTTGTATCCGAACGCGGTGTATTGGGTAATGATTTTTTTGGCGCCGGCCGTTTCTCTGTCGAAAATTTTCACGGTGTTTGTTTTGCAGTCCTTTTTGTGGTACGCGGTCAGTGTTTTTTCTCCCTCCAGCCTGCCGTGAACCGCGCAGAGATATTTTTTGTGCACGCGGTTTTCACGTATAGCTTCGTTTATCAGACGCAGGGCTTCCGCATTTTTCGCGAGGATCACAATGCCGCCCGTGTTTCTGTCGATCCTGTTGCAGAGCGCGGGCGCAAACGAAGCCTCGGACATCGGGTCGTACTCACCCTTGTTCGCGAGATACGCGGTCAAAAGGTAGATGAGTGTTTCCCTCTCAGAGCCCTCCGCGCGGTTTTTGTCGCCCTCATCTCCGAGATGGACAAGCATCCCCGGCTTTTTGTCGCACAGAAGAATATTCTCGTCCTCGTAAACTATCTCTGGGACAAATTTCACCTTTGAATACGCCTGAAGGCTGTTGTTTTCCGCCCCGGACTCCCCGAAAAATTCGTCGGGAATGTACATCTCAACGATATCCCCCTCGGAAAGAAATTCGTTTTCGTGAGCTTTTTTTGAGTTGAGCTTTATCCTTTTCGTCCTGATGTACTTGTACAGAAGCGATTTCGGCAGCCCTGACGTAGCTTTCGTCACAAATTTGTCGAGTCTCTGACCCGCATCGTTTTTGTTTATCGTAAAGGTTCGCATTTTTCTTCCTTACATCAATAAATAAAAGCAGGGAAAAAATCCCCGCCGTTATTTTTGCGGTTTAATTTACTTTGTGCCGAAGAGTCTGTCACCCGCATCGCCGAGTCCCGGAACGATATATGCGTGTTCGTTGAGCCTTTCGTCGAGGGCTGCGGAGTAAATCTGCACGTCGGGATGATCGGCCTGAAGTCTTTCCACACCTTCGGGAGCTGCGACAAGGCAAAGGAGCTTTATCTGGGTGCATCCTCTCTTCTTGAGCATTTCGATAGCACCTGAAGCAGAACCGCCGGTCGCAAGCATCGGGTCACACACAATGATGTATCTGTCCTGAATATCCTGCGGGAGCTTGCAGTAATACTCGACCGGATTGTGCGTCTCGGGATCTCTGTAAAGTCCGATGTGTCCTACCTTAGCGACGGGAACGAGGCTGAGAATGCCGTCAACCATGCCGAGACCTGCGCGGAGAATGGGGACGATTGCGAGCTTTTTGCCCTCGACCTTCTGCGCGGTCATCTTCGCGACGGGCGTTTCGATCTCGACGTCGACAACCGGAATATCGCGGGTGATCTCATAGCACATGAGCATCGCAATTTCCGACAGCAGCTGCCTGAAATCCTTTGAGCCGGTGTCCTTTTCCCTCATAATGCTGAGCTTGTGCTTTATGAGCGGGTGGTCTACGACGTGAAAAGTGTTCGTATTCATATTAATGCGTACCTCCAGCTGAAATTTTTGTCGAAAGTTTTTTTCGTTCTATTATACTACTTATGCCGGTATTTTGCAAGTATTATCCGCGTTTTTTTGAATTCGGATAAATTTTTCCTGAAATTTGTTTACTTTGAGCCGCGGGCATGATAAAATAAAAAGGTATTTGATTTTATCGGAGAAAAAACCATGTCAAAAGAAGAAATTACGGCGTCGGTGCTCACCCTCGGCTGCCGCGTAAACCAGTATGAATCTGACGTCCTCGTGTCGGAGCTGAAAAAACACGGGATAAAGCTCGTTCCCTTCGGCGAAAAATGCGACGTGAGCGTTGTCAACACCTGTACGGTCACGGCGGAAAGCGACAGGAAATCCCGTCAGATGATACGAAAGGCGGCTGCGGTGTCAAAGCACGTCGCTGTCACCGGATGCTTCGCGCAGATATCCTCCGACGAGGCAATGAAGCTCGAGGGAGTGGAGTATGTGTGCGGAAACAGCAAAAAAGCCTCCCTCGCCGAAATAATACTGAAGCTCGCCGGAGAGGATTGCGAAGTCAGGATAAACGACGTCACGCCGCCGGACGACTACAGCTCGGTTGAGATGAAGCTCACCGCGCCGAACAGAACCCGCTCCTATATCAAAATCGAAGACGGCTGCAACAACCGCTGCTCGTACTGCATCATAAACAAGGCGCGCGGCCCGGTTCGCTCAAAAGACCCGTCTCTCGTCCTCGAGGAGGCTGAAATTCTGGCGTCTCAAGGCTGCCGCGAGGTGATTCTGACCGGTATCGAGGCCGCCTCGTACGGGATGGATTTCAAAAACCGCGCACCGTACGGACACGCCCTCGCAGACCTCATCGCACAGGTGTCGCGCATCGGAGGTATCGAGCGGATCGGGCTGGGTTCTCTCGAGCCGAGTGTCATGAGCGACTATTTCTGCTCGGTTCTCTCGGACGCCGAAGTCAGAAAAAAGGTCCTGCCGCACTTTCACATCTCCCTGCAAAGCGGCTCGTCGGAAATTCTCGCGAAAATGCGCAGGAGGTATAACGCCGGCATGGCCCTCGCGGCGATGGAAAAAATGCGCACCGCACTGCCCGAATCCACCTTTTCCGCCGACGTGATCGTGGGATTTCCAACCGAAACGGAGGAAAACTTCATCGAAACCGTAAAGTTCTGCGAAAAGGCACAGTTTCTGCACCTGCACATCTTCCCGTATTCAAAAAGAGCGGGAACCGAGGCGGCTGCGATGGCTGGTCAGATTCCCGAACACGAAAAAAAGCTGCGTCTGAACCGGCTTGAGGAGGTCGGCGAAAAAATAAAGCGCGGTATTATCGACAATTACATCGAAAGCCACCGCGAAAAGCCCGTTTATCTGCTGACCGAAAAATGCCGCGGCAAAATCTCCACCGGCCACAGCGAGCATTTTATTGAGGTAAAGGCGGAGAACTGCACGTCCGAAATCGGCGAGGTCGTCCCGGTGCTTCTCGAAAGCTACGACGGAAAATTCTGTGTCGGCAGACGAGTTGAGTGCGGCTTATATCCCGGGCTGAATCAGGACTGAAAAGGAGGCCATGACATAATGATAAATAAACTGCATTCAGCAATGATAGAATTATACAGCGGTGACGCAAAGAGAATCCAGCATTTCTGTAAAGTCCACAGTTATGCAAAGCTCATTGGAGAAGGCGAAAATATTGACACAAAAAGTTTATTCATTCTTGAAGCCGCAGCCCTCACGCACGATATCGGAATACATATCTGTGAAGAAAAATACGGAAACTGCAGCGGAAAATTACAGGAAAAAGAGGGTCCGGCAATAGCTGAAAGGTTATTGAAAAAATTATGCTTTGAGGATGATGTTATAAACAGGGTCAAATATCTGATCGCGCATCATCACACATATGACAATATTGACGGAACAGACTACCAGATTCTTGTTGAAGCTGATTTCCTTGTGAATATTTTTGAGGACGGTCTGTCGAAAGAGGCGGCTCTTAACACATACAATAGTATTTTCAAAACAGAATGCGGAAAGAAGATTTGCCGAGAAATGTTTGCTGTTCTGTAATCAAAACGAAAAAAGGCTTCGCTTGTTTGCCCGGGCGAAGCTTTTTCATTTCATGAATTCGGTTATTTTGAAAATCTGTTGAATTTTTACAGCTTTTTAATCATGTGATATTCGTTCAGCAGCGTGCCGTCCTTGAGCCTTATCGCGTCGGGGATGATTCCCGCTATTCTGAAGCCGAATTTCTCATAGAGATGCCGCGCGCGGTCGTTTCCCTCGACAAACTGCAGCTCCATCTGGAGAACGCCCCTCTCTCCTGCCAGCCTTATCATCTCCTCAAACATAGCGGAGCCGATTCCCATTCCCCAGTATTCTTTGAGCAGAGCTATCCCGACAGTCGCGCGGTGTGCAGTCTTGATGTGACGGTTAAACATCAGGCTGCAGTTCCCCGCAATTTTTCCGTCAACCTCGCACACAATCATGACTTCCCTCTCAGAAAGCCGCTTTGACTCTAAAATTTCTTCTTCATCCTCAATGCTGTAACAACACTCCTCCGGATACCGCATGATAAAAACAGTCTCCCCGGCGGTTTCCTTCAGATATTCAACCATCTCCGCCGCGTCTTCCTTCTTCGGCGAACGGAACAACACAGCTTTACCGCCTTTCAGAACAATCTCTTTCTCAGGATAAATCATAATAACCTCCCATGTCTGTAGAATATTTCCACATTATAACAAACAATCATACATTTGTCAAGTTAAATTTTGTGGCATGGTATGGTAAGACAAGTGGAGTGCAGTTCCGCAGCTGACTGAATTGTCAGTTCGTTATAAAACGACGCGAGTCAGTATCTCTTAATCGTAAGTTACGAAATCAAGGTATCCCATACGGCTGTCTCGAGCAGGGTTAGCGGTCCCTGCGAGCTCACTCCACCCTTTCTGAGGTCGAGGATCGCTAAATCACCCCGCGAGGCCAGCTGACCCGTCCGAAGTGATACCTATATCATACGCACTACACGATAATAGATAAACCACTTTTGAAGTTCTTGCCA
>JBJFHS010000156.1:0-13554 GCA_051893885.1 Eubacteriales bacterium | reverse complement strand
AGCGGCGTGTTTGTTGAAGCCTGTCGCGCGGATCTCATAGCCGAATGTGGTTTTGTGCATAACTATATAAAGTATGACTGCGGCAATCACCGCGAAGAATATTGCGATATTGAGGTTTGAGCCCGTGACTCCGAGGGAAGGCAGCTGCGCGCTCGGGGGGAGGTATTTCGTTCTCGTTTTTTCAGCCTCGTACAGAAGCGCGTTCTGCATTATAAGCATATCGACGAGGTACATTCCGATGTAGTTGAACATAATGGAGGTTATGACCTCGTTTACGTTGAGCAGCGCCTTGAATATGCCCGGGATAAAGCCCCAGACAAAGCCGCCGAGGGCTCCCGCGATTACACAGATGACCCAGCGGATTCCCTCAATCGCAGACGGCAGAGGGAGCACGAGTCCGGCATACAGCGCACAGAACATTCCCATGGTGTACTGACCCGACGCGCCGATGTTGAACAGTCCCATTTTAAACGCGAATCCGACGGCGAGACCGGTCATCATAATCGGAATGGCGTAATAGAACACGTCGCCGAGCTTTCTGAAGCCTCCCGTGATGATCGTCAGTATTCCCGGGGCTGCCGATGCCGGACTTGCCGCGAGCATTACAAAAAATCCCACTATCAGTCCGAGGACTATCGCAAGACACGCCGCCCGGAACGCCTTAAAGCCTGCGGAGCCGGTAAAACGTGATATCAGATTTGTTTTATTCGTCATTTTCCGCACTCCTTTACACATTTCTCTTTGCGCCGGACATATAAAGCCCGAGTTCTTCTACAGTTGTCTTTTTGGGATCGAGTTCCCCGACAATCTCACCGTCGTGCATGACTAAAATACGGTCGGAGACGTCCATGACCTCGTCAAGCTCGAGAGATACGAGAAGCACTGCTCTGCCTGCGTCACGGTCGGATATGATTCTCTTGTGGATGTACTCGATTGCTCCGACGTCGAGTCCGCGTGTGGGCTGAACCGCGATGAGAAGCGAGTGCTCCTTGTCAATCTCACGCGCGACTATCGCCTTCTGCTGGTTTCCGCCGCTCATCTGACGCACCACGGTAAGTGAGCCCTGTGAGCTGCGGACGTCGTATTCCTCAATCAGTCTGTCGGAGTATTCGCGAACCTCTCCACGCCTGATAAATCCGGATTTTGAGAACTGCGGCTCGAGGTACCGCCTGAGAACCATATTCTCCTCAAGTGTGAAGTCGAGAACGAGGCCGTGCTTGTGCCTGTCCTCCGGGATGTGGCTCAATTCCCCTTTGTGTTTTTTTCTCACCGAGGGATTCGAGATGTCAGCGCCGCATAGGTCTATACTGCCCGAGGATGGCTTTTCGAGTCCGGTGAGCGCGTAAACCAGCTCTGTCTGACCGTTTCCGTCGATTCCGGCGATGCAGCAGATTTCTCCCGCGCGGACGTCGAAGGAGACATTTCTGACCGCCTCGCGCTTGTGAATCTTCGACATGACGGAGAGATTTTTCACCTCCAGCACGCTCTCCCCGACCTTTGCCTCGTCCTTGTCGACAGAAAAGCTGATATCGCGGCCGACCATCATCCTCGACAGCTCTTCTTTTGTGGTGTCTTTGATATCGACGGTTCCGACACACCTTCCCTTTCTGAGAACGGTGCATCTGTCCGCGGAGTTCATTATTTCGTCGAGCTTGTGCGTGATAAAGAGGATCGACTTTCCCTCCGCCGCAAAGCCCTTCATGATAGCCATCAGCTCATCTATCTCCTGTGGAGTCAGAACGGCGGTCGGCTCGTCAAATATGAGTATTTCGTTGTCGCGGTACAGCATTTTGAGTATCTCCACCCTCTGCTGCATACCGACTGACACATTCTCAATAACGGCGTCGGGGTCGATTTTCAGCCCGTATCTGTCTGACAGAGCGACAATTTTTTCCCGTGCGGTCTTTTTATCGAGAAAGCCGTATTTTGTGGGTTCCACGCCGAGCATTATGTTTTCAAGCACCGTGAAGATTTCGACAAGCTTGAAATGCTGGTGAACCATGCCGATTCCAAGTGCGTTTGCGTCGTTCGGGCTGTCGATTTTAATGACCTCTCCGTTTTTGCGTATCTCACCTTTTTCCGGCTGATACAGACCGAACAGCACGCTCATCAGTGTGGATTTTCCGGCTCCGTTTTCACCGAGAAGCGCGTGAATCTCACCCCGCCTGAGCTGAAGCGTGATGTCGTCGTTCGCCTTTATGCCGGGGAACTCTTTTGTTATATGGAGCATTTCAATAATGTAGTCTTCCATTGCTTCCTTCCCAAAAATCATTTATGAAATCAGACATTTTTCGCGGAATTATGTAAAAACGAGGGAGAAGCCGTATCTGCCCCTCCCCCGCGATACCGTTTACCGTCAAACGAGGTATCTGTCTTTGTTATTCGGTTTGATTATCTTACTGTGACGCTGACATTGTTGAGTCCCAGACCGGATACAAGCTCGTCAGCAGTAGCAATACCTGTGTCGGAAGCAATTGTGATTGTACGGATGGGATCAACAGTTCCGTCTACGAGTGTGGCATATACCGCGTCGTAGTCAGCCTTTGTGAACTTTGCGAAGCGGTCGAAAGCATTGTCGGAAGAACCGTCCAGAACTGTTGTGGGAAGACCTACGCCGTTGTTTGCAGCCGCAAAGTATGTTGTCTTTCCGCCGTATGCCGACTCAAATGTGCCGTCATAAATGGAGGTGAGAACTGCGATAACAGATGTTCCGAGGCCCTTTGTAGCGGAGGTGATTACGGTTTCGCTGTCGTATCTCTGGTCGACGTCGACGCCGATTACCTTTGTTCCGGCTTCGGCAGCTGCTGCCATAACCGATTTGCCGACAGAACCGCCGCACGCGAAGATAACCTCAGTGCCTTCCTGATACATTGTCTTTGCAGTAGCCTTGTTTGTGTCGTTCTCCTCGAAGTTGCCGGTGTAGTGGTATGTCACATCGACATTGATTCCGAGCTCGGCAGCTGCTGCGTTTGCGCCCTGGAGATAGCCGTATCCGAATGCCTGAACTGCGGGAACTGCCATACCGCCCATAAATCCGAGCTTGGTGAATCCGTCCTTTACAGCGGCATATCCTGCGAGATAACCCGATTCTTCTTCCGCATACATGACAGAGGCAACGTTTGTCTTTGTTTCAAATGCGGAGTAATCAGCGGTGTGAGGCGCGCCGTCGAGAAGGATGAACTTAACGTCGGGATACTTTGTCTGAGCCTCATAAACGGCTACTTCAAAGAGGAAACCTGGTGTGACGACGACCTTTGCTCCGCCTGCTACAGCGAGGTCAATTGCTGCGAGGTATCCGGCGTCGGAGGCTTCCTCGGGCTTGTAGTACTTGTGGGTGATCTTATTTGCTTCGGCGTATTCGACAACGCCCTCCCACGCGCCCTGGTTGAAGGATTTATCGTCGATGTTGCCCTTGTCCGTTACGAGAGCGATTTCATAGGTGCCGCTGCCGCAGGAAGAAAACATTGCTGCCACGGAGCAGATCATGACGAGTGCGAGTAAAAGTGAGAAAAACTTTTTCATAACAATCTCCGTTCCTGTCTTTCAAGACATAATTTTTGTTTGGAACAATCTCTGATGCCCGATTATTCCGCTGATATGATTATAGCATCTTTTGTTCAGCATTTCAACACTTTTCATATTTTTGTTGTATTTTATTATACAATTTTCATCCGACAAAATCCGAGTTCGGTTATTTATGCATTATTCGTCAAAATTTTGTATAAAAATGTACACAATCAATCGAACTTTGCCGCCGTTTCGAGAGCTATCTCCATCATCGCGGTGAAGGTGTTCTGACGCTCCTCTGACGTTGTGACCTCGCCGGTTATAATGTGGTCGGAAACGGTGCAGAGTGCGAGCGCTCTCTTTGAAAGTCTTGCGGCGTTCATGTACAGCGCTGCCGCCTCCATTTCAATCGCCATGACGCCCATTTTTGCCCATTTCTCCGTGGCATCAGCGTCGTCGTTGTAGAAGGTGTCCGAGGAAAGCAGGTTTCCGACGTGATATCTGACTCCCTTTTCCTCCGCGATGTCAACGGCGGTTTTCAGCAGCTCAAACGAAGCGGTCGGCGCGAATGTTCCCGGGAGGTGATACTGTGAGGCGTAGTTCGAGTTGGTGCAAGCGCCCATTCCGAAAACTATGTCGCGGACTCTGATTTTTGTGTCGATAGCGCCCGCCGAGCCGATTCTCATGATATTTTCGACCCCGTAAAACGAAAACAGCTCATAGGAATAAATGCCGATTGAAGGCATACCCATTCCGCTCGCCATTACGGATACTCTGTGACCCTTGTATTCACCGGTGTAGCCTCCGATTCCACGGACGTTGTTGACGAGCACTGCGTCGGTGAGGAAATTTTCAGCTACAAATTTAGCTCTGAGCGGATCTCCCGGCATGAGTACGGTTTTCGCGAAATCCTCAGGAGAGGCGGAATTGTGCGGTGTAGGGTAGTTTGCCATTTTGTTTTCCTCCTTAATCAATAAATATCAGCAAATCAAAGTAAATTTTCGGCTTTCACTATTTTTACGATTCTCGAAGTGCCGAGTCTGTCCGCACCGAGCTTCAAAAATTCCTCCGCGTCGGCGATTGACGAGATACCTCCGGCAGCTTTTATCTTCAGATGCGGCGCGACGTTTGCCTTAAAGAGCCGGATGTCGTCAAAGGTTGCTCCTCCGCGCGAAAATCCCGTCGAGGTCTTGATGTAATCCGCGCCCGACTCTGACACGACGGAGCACATTTTTACCTTTTCCTCGTCGGTGAGCAGGCAGGTCTCGATTATTACCTTCAGAATGATGCCGCTTTTAACGCTGTCGACAGCTTCCCTCACGGCTCTAATCTCGTGCAGAACTTCGGGGTACATACCGTCCTTGACCCATCCGATGTTTATAACCATGTCGACCTCGTCCGCACCGTTCCGAACAGCTTCAGCCGCCTCGAAGCATTTCGCAGCCTCGGTTGAATATCCGCTCGGGAAGCCGATTACGGTGCATATCCTGACCCCGCCCTGAGCGTATTCGGCGGCTCTTTTCACGTATGACGCGGGAATGCAGACCGACGCGGTGCGGTACTTGATTCCGTCGTCGCATATGGCTTTAATCTGGTCCCATGTGGAGTCCACGGCGAGAAGTGTGTGGTCCACTGTCTGGAGTATCTGTCTGATGTCCATGCTTTTTCTCCTTTTCGTCAATAAAATTTATATTTTTTCAACCTTGGTTCTGTTTTTTATCGCGTTTTTCCAGCATTTGTGGCACATCGCGACGTAACAGTCGTTTCCGCCGAGCAGCACCTGTGAGCCCTCGGTAACAACGTACCCGTCCTCGCTTATCCGTGCGTTCACCACAGCCTTCGCGCCGCATGAGCATATGGTTTTTATCTCGGTGATGGAGTCCGCGAGCTCAAGCAGTCTCTTGCTGCCCGGGAAGGTAGTGGTGCGAAAATCCGTCCGAAGACCGAAGCACAGCACGGGTATGTCGAGCTCGTCAACTATGTCTCTCAGCTCGTCGATCTGCTCCGGAGTGAAGAAGTTTGCCTCGTCCGCTATGATCACGTCCGTCATCCCGTGTGCCTCAAAAGCCTCTCTCACGCTTTGTTCGGGCGAGATCACCTCTGCTTTTGCCTCAAGTCCGATGCGGGATCTGATTATGTCCGCGCCGTCACGTGTGTCAGCCGAGGGCTTTATAAGCCACACCGTCATGTTTCTTTCTTCGTAATTGAATTTTGTTATCAGCGCCTGAGCGGTCTTCGAGGAGCCCATCGCGCCGTATTTGAAGTACAGTTTAGCCATTTCCGCCTCCGTTATTGTCTGCGCTTTCCCAGACTCTGATTCCGCCGATTTTTTCGTTCAGCCTTCCGTTTTCGTTTTTGCAGAAGCCGTGGGAGATGAGCAGTTTTTCCGCCTCATCAAACCAGCACGTCAGCCTTTCCCTGTAGTGGCAGTCGGAGGTTACGATAATTCTGCCGCCGCGTGACGCGATTTCGTCGAGGATAAATCCGGCGGGATACGGCACATTTCTCAGTCCTCTTGCAATAGCGCCGGTATTGAGTTCAAATGTGCCGCAGTATTTCATGCACTCACGCACCGACTCAACTGCGGCGTCGATATATTTTTCTTCGCTTTCGGGCGCGAGTGAATATTTTGTCACAAGGTCAAAGTGCCCGACGATATCGGTTTTGTTCCGCATGACGTTGTCGGCGACCTTTTCAAAATAAGCCTTCGCGAAGTCGATGAAGCTGCCGCCGAACAGTGTGCGCACAAGCTCAAGCTGAATATCGCGCGAAGAATCGATCGGCATACTTACGCCGCGCCGCGCAATTTCGTGGACGGAGGAGATGACATAGTCGTAGTCGAAATCGGGTATGAACGACTCCGAATCCTGCTCTACGCCTGTGTAAATTCTGATTCTGTCTTTGAATTCCTCTTTGAGCACGCATATCTCCGCTCTGTACCTGCCCTCGTCCTCCGGCAGCATACAGTAATCCTCCTCGACCTTTGTCCAGCTGTGGTCGGAGAAGCCGAGTGCGCAGAAGTCACGCGAAAGAGCTTCATCAATCATATCGCGGAGGGTGTTTTTGCCGTCGGAATAAGTCGAATGTGTGTGAAAATTATGGTTCTGCATTTATTTTACCTTCATCAGTCAATATTTTCGCTCGAGCAGCCCGGGCAGGCAGGAAATAGTCTCAATCGCGTCGTCGTAGTCGTCGGTTCTTCCGCGTCCGTTTTCCTCTCCGAATCCGTATTTCGCGTATATGAACGGCACGCCCGCACCTCTCGCCCCCACGGAATCGCTTACGGTATCTCCCACGTACACGGGTGAGGATAGACAATTTCTTCGGGCGATGCCGGCGATATTTTCGGCTTTGTTCTTTCCCGAGCGGCCGGACGACTCCCAGTCCTCAAACATCGGGTACATCTTATGTGCGGTGAGAAACGCCTCGATATAACCGTCCTGACAGTTGCTGACGATGAACAGTCTCAGTCCGCGCCGCCGCAGTTCGGTGAGAGTTTCGGCAACTCCCGGATAGAGTATTCCGCCGCGCTGTGGCAGCCAGAGGTTTTCGAGCTCGCAGCTCTCCATCATCAGACCGTATGCGTCTTTGAGGTCGAGTTCGGGAAAGAATACTTCCGCAAGCTCCTCGTTTGTAAGCCCCATATATTTCTTCACCGCCGCCCTGTCGAGCTTTTCCGCGCACCTCACCCCGGGATGCCTTTCGAGTACCTTTATCCATGTCTCCGCAGTGACCGAGGTCGCGTCCCACAAAGTCCCGTCCAAATCAAAAACAACGCTGTCCGCCGTCATTCTCTCACATCCTTTTTTATATCTGTTTTTATTATACACTCCAAACCGTTTCGGGTCAAGTACCAAGCACCTTGTCACAGGCGAAAAAAAGGGAAACTCAGACAAACTGCTTTCAGTTCCGGGTTTCCCTCATTATAGTTTTTTATCGGAATTAATTAGATGAGCTTGACCGTGGCGTCGACGAGGAAATCAATGTCAACAAGATTATATCCTTCAATTGTAGTATATAATCTCTTTTCAAACGGAGCGTACCAGTATGGGTCAATTCCGCCTTCCCCGTTTCTCATTCCGATGATCGAGCCAACCGTTGCGCCGTTGCAGTCGGTGTCAAAGCAGGACTGAACCGCGAGACATATCGACCTGCCGAAGTCACCGCCGCCGCAGAGCAGTGCCATCACTACTATCATCGCGTTGGAGTTCGTGTAGCACCAGTCGCAGCCGGAGTTCTCGTTGTACTTTCTGTGAATTTCCTCAATGATCTCCTCAGCGGTTTTTCCGCCGTCGTACAGCGAAATAACAAATCTCACGTCCTCGGTCAGTCTCGACTTCACGGGAACGTACGCAAGACCAGCTTCGATGATTTCGCGGATATCGTCAGTGCACGCCGCAGCCGCTGTCATCGCAGAAATGAACATTTCGCCGTAAATTCCGTTCTTCACGTGGGATATAGACGCGTCGCGGAACGCCATTTCAGCCGCCTTTTCGGGGTTGCCCGGGTTGACGTAGCCGAAAAAGTCCCCGCGTATCTGCGCACCGATCCATTCGCGGTACGGGTTGTTGTGCGTCGCGGTTTCGGGAGGCAGAAGACCCATCGCAGCGTTGCGGTAAGCAGCCCTCTCAGCTGTGCAGGTCGACAGGCACGGAATCCAGCTGAGCCACCCCTCGAGGACATCCTGCTGTGTGAAATCGCGGCCGTACACGCTGAGGAGCTTCAGGGCGAACACGGTGTAGTTTGTGTCGTCGTCTACAGGGGATGCGTATTTTACGTTGTCGGCAAAGCAGGCTCTCCTGTTGAGGCGGTATTTCTCCGCAAGAGAGTCGGAAAACTCGCACTGTCGGATGTATTTTTTCATCGGATAGTTGTCAGTAGCCTCGAGGACGGGGTACATCAGATTCCTCCGCCATCCCTCGACCGGCTTTCCGAGAAGGCATCCCGCAATTCTGCCGATCCACGCACCTGAGAGCTTTTCGCGCAGCTTCTCACCGTCGGGAACTTCACCGATTGCCGGCTTCCGGCTGTTTGACGGAGATTCGCGCAGGATTTCGCTGAGCTCCGAGGGCTCGGAATACGGAAAATCGGGTTTAACGGGGCAGTCCGTCATGGCTTTTGCGAGGGAGACTATCATTTCCTCGTTTTTGAGGAGCGTGTCGTCGTCGAGCGCACAGATAGCGTCAACGGCACTTCTGAATTTTTCGACGTCGCGTCCTTCCCTTTCGCACTGCTCGAATTCGTCGCGGATGCTTCGTCCGTATCTGAGCCACGGCTGATATTTAAGCATATTTTTCCTCCTTACAGTTATGTATTTGTTAATTTTTTGTAATTTTCATAAATATCGGCATATGTTCCCTCACCGCTTCTGAGCTCGTAAAGCCATCTTCCGCGGTAGTCTGCCGATTCAAGGGCGGTGATGATCCTCTCCCAGTCGTTCTTTCCTCTGCCCGGCAGCCAGTGTCTTTCGTCCGCAAAGTCGTAGTCCGAGATATGCAGAGTGACGATTTTGTCCGCCACAGCTGCGATATATTCTGCGTTGTCCTCACTCAGGCTGTGATTTGTGTCAAAGCATACTCTGAGGCCCGGTATTGCGTCGAGGAACTGCTTCATTTCGTCGTGTGTGCGGCAAAGGCAGGTTCGGGGCAGGTTTTCAAGCGCGAGGCAGACTCCCTCTTTTTCCGCGTTTTCGGCGAGAACACCGATTACTTCAATCGCAATATCAAGCCTTTCTCCGCGCTCCTCATTCTTATACGGCTCGCCCGAGGGGTGGATGACCGCGATTTTTATTCCCGCTTCCCCAGCGGCCCGAATCAGCTCGGTCTGACGTGCGATGATATTTTTTCTGACCTCCGCGTCTGGGGAAGCCGGGTCGAGCTCGGAAAACGGCGCAAACGGGAGGTGTACTGAGGATATATTCACTCCGTGCGAATGTGCAAGGGCGGCGATTTCCTTTGATTTATGTGTAAAATCGAGAAATTCATAGAACGGCGCGATATTTCCCGACGACAGCTCGACCTCTCTGATGCCGGAGTCGTGCAGCGCGGTCAGCTCAGCGTCGTTCATAGCTCCGGGGCCGACTGACAGAGCGCAGACCCAGTCTTTTCTTTCCGACATTTTGACCTCCTTGTTATACCTGTTTTTTCTGAATTTTGTTCGGTATGAATATATTAGCACATTTTTTCCGCTTCGTCTATACTGTTTTGCACTATTTTTTTATTTTTGCTGCGGCACAGGACGAGATTCACACGACTTAATTTTACACTTGTTTGTCGCGTTATATCTTCTTTTGAAAAATTCAGAAAATAATCCTTGACAACAAAAGAAATATATTATATAATAGTACGAAAAATATATAAATAAAAAGCAGTGACGGAAAGAGTAGCTGCCAACGCGGATAAAGAGAGCCGATGGCCGGTGCGAATCGGTATCCGCGCGCTGTCGAAAATCACTCCCGAGCAGTAAGGTGAAGCCGAAATTCGGTTAGCTGAGACGGAATCCCACCGTTAGCGGGGAATCGTATAACTATTTTTGTGTGCGAGTGGTACAATGTTCTGAAAATGCGTCAAAATGCGTTTTTCAGTTCTTCCCGGACCGTCCGGGCTTTTTTATTTTATAAGACAAATTATTACACCATATAACCGGAGGAATTTATGTATAATAAGGTTCCTGCAAACATGAACTTCGTCGAGCGCGAGCATGAAACGCTGAAGTTCTGGAACGAAAATAAAATTTTTGAAAAACAGCTCGAAAAGAACAGCGGATGCCGCGAATACACTTTCTATGACGGCCCGCCGACAGCTAACGGAAAACCCCACATCGGCCACGTTCTCACCCGCGTAATCAAGGACATGATTCCCCGCTATCACTGGATGAAGGGCTGCGACGTCCCCCGCAAAGCCGGATGGGATACCCACGGACTCCCCGTTGAAATCGAGGTCGAGAAAAAGCTCGGACTTGACGGAAAGGATCAGATCGAACAGTACGGTCTTGAACCGTTCATCAAGGAGTGCAAGGAATCCGTCTGGAAATACAAGGGAATGTGGGAGGATTTCTCCGGCACCGTCGGCTTCTGGGCTGATATGGAGCACCCCTATGTCACCTATGACAACGATTATATCGAGTCCGAGTGGTGGGCGCTGAAGGAGATCTGGAACAAGGGTCTGCTGTACAAGGGATTCAAAATCGTACCCTACTGCCCTCGCTGCGGCACTCCCCTTTCTTCACAGGAGGTAGCTCAGGGATACAAAACCGTCAAGGAGCGCTCCGCTGTCGTTCGATTCAAAGCTGTCGGTGAGGATGCTTACTTCCTCGCGTGGACTACCACACCGTGGACTCTGCCCTCCAACCTCGCACTCTGCGTGAACCCGAACGAGACCTACTGCAAGGTAAAGGCAGCCGACGGTTACACCTATTACATGGCAAAGGCTCTGCTCGACACCGTTCTCGGAAAACTGAAAACCGAAGACGCTCCCGCATATGAAATCCTCGAGGAAATGCCCGGTTCAGCCCTCGAATACCGCGAATACGAGCCGCTGTTCGAGTGTGCCGGTGTTTCAGCCGCAAAGCAGGGCAAAAAAGCGCATTTCGTCACCTGCGACAGCTATGTCACAATGAGCGACGGTACCGGAATCGTTCACATCGCCCCCGCATTCGGTGAAGACGACGCAAATGTGGGCAGAAAATACGACCTGCCGTTTGTTCAGTTCGTCAACTCAAAGGGCGAGATGACAGAAGAAACTCCCTACGCCGGTCTGTTTGTCAAGAAAGCCGATCCCGTTGTCCTCGAAGACCTGAAAAAAGAGGGCAAGCTGTTCGACGCACCCAAGTTCGAGCACGAATACCCGCACTGCTGGAGATGCGACACTCCCCTCATCTACTACGCACGCGAATCGTGGTACATCAAAATGACCGCAGTCCGCGAAAACCTGATAAAGAACAACAACACCGTAAACTGGATTCCCGAGTCCATCGGAAAGGGACGCTTCGGAGACTGGCTTGAAAACGTACAGGACTGGGCTATCTCCCGCAACCGTTACTGGGGCACACCGCTCAACATCTGGGAATGCTCCTGCGGTCACCGCCACTCCATCGGCAGCATAGCTGAGCTCAAGGAAATGTCGGACAACTGCCCCGAGGATATCGAGCTGCACCGCCCATACATCGACGCCGTGACAATCAAGTGTCCGAAGTGCGGAGGCGAAATGCACCGTGTTCCCGAGGTAATCGACTGCTGGTTCGACTCGGGCTCCATGCCGTTCGCTCAGCATCACTACCCCTTTGAAAACGAGGACAAATTCAAGAGACAGTTCCCCGCAGACTTCATCAGTGAAGCCGTTGACCAGACCCGCGGTTGGTTCTACTCGCTCATGGCTATCTCGACCCTGCTGTTCGACTGCTCGCCGTACCGCAACGTCATAGTCCTCGGTCATGTTCAGGACGAAAACGGTCAGAAGATGTCAAAGTCAAAGGGCAACGCCGTCGACCCGTTTGAAGCACTCGACACCTACGGAGCAGACGCTATCCGCTGGTATTTCTACACCAACAGCGCGCCGTGGCTGCCGTCCAGATTCAGCGGAAAGGCGGTTCTCGAAGGTCAGAGAAAGTTCCTCGGAACCCTGTGGAACACCTACGCGTTCTATGTGCTCTACGCCGACATCGACTCCTTCGACCCGACAAAATATGAGCTGAAAAACTGCGCACTGACGGTAATGGACCGCTACATTCTCTCCGTGCTGAACACTACCGTCGCCGACGTTGACAAAAACCTCTCCGAATATAAGATTCCCGAGGCTGCAAAGGCGCTTTACGAGTGCGTGGACGAGCTCTCCAACTGGTATGTCCGCCGCTGCCGTGAACGTTACTGGGGAGTCGAGATGACAGAGGACAAAATCGCGGCTTACATGACCCTTTACACCTGCCTTGTAACTGTCGCAAAGACCGCAGCCCCCATGATCCCCTTCATGGCTGAGGATATCTACCGCAACCTCGTCTGCTCCGTCGACAAGAGCGCACCCGAGAGCGTACACCTCTGCACATTCCCCGAATCCGACAGCTCGCTTATCGACAGGGAGCTTGAGGAAAAGATGAAGACTGTCGTAGACATTGTAGTGCTCGGACGTGCGGCAAGAAACGGCGCGAACATCAAAAACCGCCAGCCCCTCTCCGCGCTGTATGTAAAGGCTGAAAAGGCTGACGGACTCGACTCGTTCTACTCCGATATAATCCGCGACGAGCTCAACGTCAGGGAAGTGAAGTTTGTCGACGATATGTCCTCGCTCTCCTCGTATTCCTTCAAGCCGAACCTCAAAACCGTCGGTCCCAAGTACGGCAAGCTGCTCGGCAAAATCCGCGCCACACTCCAGTCGGAAGACTTCGACGGAAATGCGGCTATGGCTGAGCTGAAGGCAAACGGTGTGCTCCGTCTCGACCTCGGAGGAGACACTGCCGAGCTTGAAGAGGGTGACCTGCTTATCGAAGTAAAGCAGAAAGAGGGCTTCTTCACCGTAAACGACAACGGAATAACCGCCGCACTCGACACAACTCTCACCGAGGAGCTCATCAACGAAGGCTTCATCCGCGAGCTCATCTCGAAGGTTCAGACCATGCGCAAGGAGGCGGATTTCGTCGTCACCGACCACATCGCGGTATATGTAAGCGGAAGCGAAAAGCTCGAAAATATCGTAAAAGCCAGCCCCGATGAACTGACCTCAAGCGTACTTTGTGACTCCCTTGTGTTCGGTAGAAAAGAGGCGGACGGATACGAAAAAGATTGGGATATAAACGGCGAAAAAGTTACAATTGCTGTGAAAAAACTGTGACTTTTCGGCAAAACACACACAATAATAAAAATATTGGAATAATTCGCCCCACTTGTTGTTGAGTTTGCCGAGTAAAAAAATCATCAAAACTATTGATTTAAACTTCAAGTTTTGATATAATAGTTGTAAGTACAGAGGTGCAGTCATTTTCGGCGGCTTCCATAAGCAGCGGGATTCCCTCGTGTTTATATTTATAATAATGGAGCGTATAATATGATTTCTCGTG
>JBJFHS010000155.1:0-3424 GCA_051893885.1 Eubacteriales bacterium | reverse complement strand
TCACGTCGTCTTGAAGCGAACAAACAATTCAGTCAGCTGCGAAACTGACAATTTAGTTTTTCTTCAAAATGCACGTGAGTCAGTATTTTTATAAATTTAAGTTACGAAATCAAGGTGTTCCATACGGCTATCTCGAGCAGGGTCTCGGCGGTCCCTGCGAGCTCGCTCCACTACTTCTGAGGTCGAGGATATCTATATCAAGCCGCGAGGCCAGCTGACCCGTCCGAAGTGATACCTATATCATACGCACTGAACGAGAAATGATAACAACGTATGAAGTTCTTGCCAAGCTTCTTACAAGAAGCGTCCGCGTCCCCCCGTTCTCCCCTCGTTCCCCTCAGCATTCGCCTTCCGATGCCTTGGCAATGTCGTAGATTCTTAAAAGTTCGCCGTCGGACATTGTTGTTGTGCGGCCGCCTTCGTATTCTGCGTCGATGAGCTCCTTCATTTTTGCAACGACGGGGGAGCGTTTGTCGTATTTTGAAGCGTCGGAGTCGGGGCAGCGGTGCTTCAGCCAGTGCGCTATTCCGGCGGCTCCGCTGTGAGAGTCGATTGAGACCTGAGCGGGGCGGTTGAGCAGCTTTTCCGTGTTGAAAATGTTGTAAATCTCCTCGTCCTTCATAAGACCGTCCGCGTGGATTCCGGCCTTTGTCACGTTGAAGTCGCGGCCTACAAACGGAGTGCGCGGCGGAATGTCGTAGCCTATCTCGTTCTTGAAGTAGTCCGCGATTTCCGTGATGACCGTCGTGTCCATGCCGTCGGTAGTGCCCTTGAGAGCGGCGTATTCCATGACCATCGCCTCGAGCGGAGTGTTGCCGCACCTCTCTCCGATTCCGAGCAGGGCGCAGTTGACCGCGGAGCATCCGTAAAGCCACGCCGTCGAGGAGTTCGTCACCGCCTTGTAGAAATCGTTGTGACCGTGCCACTCGAGAAGCTGCGACGGGAAGCCCGCGTAGTGGTTGAAGCCGTAGCATATGCCCGGTACGGAACGCGGGAGAGCTGCGCCGGGGAACGAAACACCGTAGCCCATCGTGTCGCACGCCCTGATCTTGACCGGGATTTTATAGCTCTCGCTCAGATCCTCAAGAGCCTCCGCGAACGG
Organism: Eubacteriales bacterium; assembly: GCA_051893885.1. Classification (GTDB taxonomy): domain Bacteria; phylum Bacillota; class Clostridia; order Oscillospirales; family CAG-272; genus UMGS1696. The sequence continues at coordinate 2,322 of JBJFHS010000155.1, read as the reverse complement.
GAGCACAAAGCCGTAGAAGTCCGCGCGGGTGATGTCCTCAAAGTGGCAGCGGGGGGATATGCCCATCTCGAGCACTTCCGCAACCACGCCGAGGTATTTTTCCATCGCGCTCTTTCGGGTCAGACCCATCTTGTTGTAAATGTGGTAGTCCGAGCAGGAGACAAGAATTCCCGTTTCGCGTATGCCGAGGGATTTGACAAGCTCAAAGTCCTTTTTCGACGCGCGTATCCACGTTGTGATCTCGGGGAATTTGTAGCCGAGGTCAAGGCACTCCTCAAGCGCACGGCGGTCTTTTTCGGTGTAGACAAAGAACTCCGACTGGCTGATTATTCCGTTTTCTCCGCCGAGCCGGTGCAGCATTTTGTACAGGTCGACAATCTGCTTTACGGTGAACGGGTGCATTGCCTGCTGACCGTCGCGGAAGGTCGTGTCGGTGATGCGGATTTTGTGGGGCATACTGACCGGCACGGAGCGGTGGTTGAACGTGATTTTCGGCACGGATTCGTAGTCGAAAAGCGGTCGGTAGAGGTTCGGTTCGTCGCGCTCCTGAAGCGAATAGCGGTAAGCGGACTGTTCGATAAGGTGTGTGTGGTCGGAATACGCGACCTTTATATCATTTTCGCGGGTTTCGTTATTCATGTTTTGTGCATCCTCGTTTTGCATAATTGCGTCTGTGATGATTCATAAATTCTCATATACGACTCTTTGTGGGTATATTATAGCACACGTCATGAAAGGTGTCAAGGCAAATTATGCAAAAAACAAAACCGCCCATGAATTATTTTCCGGCTGATTTGTATAAAAATACCCGCCGCAGCCGCCATCCTTATGCCCCTTGGCTCAGGAGAAAAATTTTTTTCCGGAACAAAAGATTGTGCGCGGCTTTTTACAATTTCAGTATTGCATAATGATACAATCTGTGGTATGATATATTGCATAAAACACCGTAATTTACAGTTTTTTTGAATAATTATTGATTGCAGGAGAACCAATGCCATGAGCACAGAAGTAAAGTTATCAAACAACCCGTTTCTGGGAAAGGATTTTCTGAAGCTGCTTGACTTCACACCGGAGGAAATCGGCGCACTTATCTCGCTCGCGGAGGGCTTCAAGGCGAAAAAGAAAGCCGGCGTTCCGCACAGAATCTGCGAGGGCAAAAACATTGCGCTGATTTTTGAAAAGACAAGCACCCGAACCCGCTGCAGCTTTGAGGTAGCCGCACATGACCTCGGTATGGGAGTGACCTACCTCGACCCGACCGGCTCTCAGATCGGCAAAAAGGAGAGTATCGCCGACACCGCGCGCGTCCTTTCGGGCATCTTCGACGGGATCGAGTACCGCGGCTACGGTCAGGCAATTGTAGAGGAGCTTGCGAAATATTCGGACGTACCCGTCTGGAACGGTCTGACGGACGAATTCCACCCCACGCAGATTCTCGCCGACTTCCTTACGATAAAGGAGCAGTTCGGGCACCTTGAAGGAATCAATTTCGTCTACATGGGCGACGCGAGGTTCAACATGGGCCGCTCGCTAATGGTCGGATGCGCAAAAATGGGGATGAACTTCACCGCCTGCGCACCGGCAGAGTATTTCCCCGACCCGGGCCTTATCGCGGAATGTGAGAAAATCGCCGCAGAAACCGGAGCGACGCTCAGATTTGAGTCGGACACCTCTGCGGTCAAAGGTGCGGACGTAATTTACACCGACATCTGGGTCTCCATGGGCGAGCCGGTCGAGGTCTGGGAAAAGAGAATCGCCGACCTCTCTCCCTATGAAGTGAACTCCGAGCTGATGCGCTCCACCGGAAAGCCGACAACCGTATTCATGCACTGTCTGCCCTCCTACCACGACCTCAAAACTCAGGTGGGCCGCGAGATGGGAGAAAAATTCGGCCGCGCCTCCATGGAAGTGACAGACGAGGTCTTCGAATCCCCTCAGTCCATCGTATTCCGCGAAGCCGAAAACCGTATGCACACGATCAAAGCAGTAATGGCCGCGACTCTATGCGGTGATGTTTTCTGAAAAGTGGAGCAGGGGAACGGGGGGACGCGGACGCTTCTTGTAAGAAGCTTGGCAAGAACTTCAGAAGTGGTTATCATTTCTCGTTCAGTGCGTATGATATAGGTATCACTTCGGACGAGTTTATCCGCCTCGCGGGTTGATATAGCGATCCTCGACCTCAGAAGTAGTGGAGCGAGCTCGCAGGGACCGCTAGGTTGCAAGCAACCTTAACCCTGCTCGAGATAGCCGTAATGAATACCTTGATATAGTAACTTAATAATAAAATAATACTGACTCACGTCGTTTTGAAGCGAACAAACA
>JBJFHS010000154.1:0-3448 GCA_051893885.1 Eubacteriales bacterium | reverse complement strand
GGACGGAATTGAAACTGAGCGTAAATCTCGGCTTACTTTGCTTTTCTATAACGGTTTTTCTGTCACAGCTCGGTTCAAATCGGACATAATTTTATCCGATACGGACATAATTAGACTTTTGCGTCAGATTCATGTGAAAAATGGCTGAACGAACCTTGATTTATATAAAATATGATGATATAATTCACTACACATTAAAAATTATCATTACGGAGAAAACAAATGAGCACCATTCTAAAGTATAAAAATCCCTCTCTGCCGATTCCAGAAAGAGTAGAGGACCTTCTCTCACGTATGACACCTGCCGAAAAAGCCGCCCAGACCGACATGATAAGCGGCGTCAGTATGTCTACGAAACCTTCAAAAGTACATAACTGCAGCGTAGAGCCCGACACTGATTACCACTACGAGAAATTTGACGAAATCTGCATGGACCACGGGGTCGGTTTCATTCACGACAACTACTCTGTTCCGGCTGTGCAGAATAAATTACAGAAATATTTCATTGAGAACAGCCGTCTCGGAATTCCCGTTATCTTCACCGGTGAAGCGCTTCACGGTATAAGCGGAACAAGAGGAACAATATTCCCGTGTCCCATAAACCTCGGCGCGACATTCGACAAAAATCTTGTCAACGAGGTGGGTCAGGCTATCGGACGCGAAACAAGAGCTCTCGGCATTTACGAAATTCTCGCTCCGAACCTCGATGTTGCGCGCGATATCAGATGGGGAAGAACCGAGGAAACTTTCGGGGAAGATACATACCTCTCGTCACGTATGGCGGCGGCTATTGTCTCCGGCGAACAGAAAGGTGACATTTCCCGTCCCGATGCCGTTATATCAGAGCCCAAGCACTACTGCGTACACGGTATTCCCGAAGCCGGAACAAACTGCTCGCCCGCAAGATCCGGAACACGCGAAGTCGAAAACTGCTACCTCCCCGTATTTGAGGCTGCGATTACTGAGGGCGGCGCGTACAACGTAATGGTCAGCTACAACTGTGTCGACAGCGAGCTTCTCATGACGTCGGAGCACTATCTGAAAGAGGTACTGCACGACAGATTCCATATGAGAGGCTACACAAGAGCGGACTGGGGCGGAGTCGCGAAAATAAAGAACGACCATAAGCTCGTGAAGACTGACAGAGACGCTATTAAAATGGCGCTGAACAACGGTCTCGACATGAAGGGACTCGATTATCCCAACAAATACTGGCAGGAAACCGTAACCGACCTCATTGAAAAAGGCGAAATTCCGGAAGAACGCATAAACGAAATTGTCCGCAGAATTCTGACCGTGAAATTTGAACTCGGTCTGTTCGAGCATCCCTACACGGACGAGCACGTGTGGGAAGATATAATCAGATGTGACAACCACAAAAATATCGCGCTGAGAGCAGCAAGAGAATCTGTAACCCTTCTCAAGAACAACGGAACTCTCCCTCTCGACAAAGATAAAATCAAATCCGTGGCAGTAATCGGCCCCTCATCGGCAGCACAGAAGCTCGGAGGATACTCCGGTATTCCCGTCGGATATGAAGTAAAGAGTGTGTACCAAACGCTAAAAAATCTCTCGGCGACGGTGTAACAGTAAGGCAGCACGACGGATGCGCTATCACACCTGACAAAAAGACTCCGCGCTTCGTTGAAGGACAGCCCCATCTTGCCTCTGACGGTGAAGACTTCATTCCCGACGACCTTGACGGCGCAGTAGCAGTTGCTTCCGAATGTGACGTTATTATTTTTGTCGGCGGAGACAACTCCATCACCAGCGGAGAAGGCAGAGACAGATGCGATATCGTTCTTCCGGGAAAGCAGAGAGAGCTTATCGAAAGACTCGCAAAACTCGGCAAAAAGCTCATCCTTGTGCTTGAAATCGGAAAACCCGTTGATCTGACAGTAGAAGAAAAAATCTGCGACGGCATCATGACCGCGTGGTTCGGCGGCGAATTCGGAGCTCAGGCTATCTGTGACGTGCTCCTCGGAGAATATAACCCGGCGGGAAGATTAAACGTGTCATTCCCGAGAAATGTCGGCTCTATCCCCGCATATTACTCCATGTTGCCCGGCGGCGCAGGAAGTTATTACGAGGGACCTAAAGCGGCGCGCTATCCTTTCGGCTACGGTCTGTCGTACACATCGTTTGAGTACAGCGATATGAAGATTGAAAAGCGCGGTCAGTATGACTTTGACGTAACGGTTAAGATAAAAAATACAGGCGAGCGCGACGGTGACGAGGTAGCTCAGCTGTATATTGACGACGTTGAGAGCAGTGTTGTGACACCTCCGATCCTTCTCAAGGGATTTGAAAGAGTTCACCTCAAAGCCGGAGAAGAAAAAGAAGTCACTTTCAAGCTCAACAAAAAATCATTTGAAATTCTCGACGTAAAATACCGCAGAACAGTTGAGCCCGGCGAATTCAGAATCCTTGTCGGCGCGGCTTCAAACGATATAAGACTGACCGACGCGGTTTATATCAGCTGAGACGAATTCTTTACCGATTGGCATTGATTTAAACATAATTTTTCAATCCCGCAGTTATCATTTTTATGCGTACTGCGGGATTTTTGCTTGATTTGCTTTTGTGTATAAAAAAATAAAATAAAAAGTTGTATTTTTGTTGATTTATCCGTAACAATATGTTATAATTTAAATAAATATTACCATCATAAGGAGCAATGCATTATGAGAAAAACTGAAAAGTCATTATCTGCTATTCTCGCGCTTCTGATTCTGCTTTCGTCTCTTGCTTCATGTGCGGATAAGGGCGAAAATTCAGGCGGGGAGAATTTGTTGGCAGATGCCGGTACAACGGACGGTTCTGCATCGGTGAATGAGGAAACTGCGCCCGAGACTGATGAGGTGGTGACCGATGACCTTCCCGAAATGAATTTCGATGGATACACATACGCGATATATACAAGAACCGCGACTTCACACAGCCTTATGCTGACTGAGGATTTAACCGGTGAAGTTCTGAACGATGCGGTTTACGAAAGAAACAACAGTGTTGCAGAGCGTTTCAATGTGGTTTTCACAGAGGAAAGCTACAGCACCGAGACACTTCCGGCTACTCTTATACAGTCAGGTGACTCCACATATTCGCTTATGAACGTCCGGTGTACCGCCGCTAACAATATGGCTCAGAAAAGCTATTGCTATAACATCTCGGATCTCGAGTACATAAACCTTGATAAGCCATATTGGGATAAAAATCTCACGGAAGATATCGCAGTGGGCAAAAATTATTACACAGCTATCGGAGACGCGCAGCTCACCACTATTGATTTTACGAACGTGCTGCTGTTTAACAAAAACCTCATTGAAGTATTGCAGCTGGAAGACATTTATACTCTTGTAAACGAGGGAAAATGGACTTTCGACAAATACGGATGACTTGCTGTAGCTGCATTGAGCGACCTCGATGGCGACGGAACGATGGGAAAAGA
>JBJFHS010000153.1:0-13717 GCA_051893885.1 Eubacteriales bacterium | reverse complement strand
GGTCAGTCCATAGCTTTCTGCTATCTGGCGATTTGTTTCGCCTGCTTCTTTTCTTTTGAATACTTCCTCTGCGAGCATTTCTATTTTTGTGTATTTCCTGGGCATGACAAAACCTCCTGCTGTAGTTATCTATATTCTACAACAGGAGGTTCTTTTTGTCACTGTCTATTTTTCGGGGTGGGGTCTACACAGAAAACAGGGGGCAGCATTTATTTTTCACTGATAAATTCAGTCAAACATATCGACGTTTTTCTTCTTTCCGATAAAAAGACCTCTCATGCAGTAACGCGCAACTATCGGGTCCTCGCAGGTTGCAATCTGCACGTCAATAAATTTCTTGTATTCTTCCTCGCTCAAAGCCTCAATTTCTTCATCCATGTTATAGAGAAGTCCGTACGTGGATGCCACCGTAACTATCTGGATTCCGTATTCGCGGGAAATATCGGTCATTTCATCGAGCGTCATGCCGTAGAACATATCGCAGGTGTGAGTTTTTTCAACTGTTGCGAGCTTTCTGTACGCTTTGAGCTTTTCGATCGTGTCCGTCGTGCGCATCGCATTGAAATACTGCCCCAGTGTCATCGCCATCGGTGTCATATATGTGAACGCAATATATCCGTCCGGCTTCAGCACACGCATGGACTCACGGATAAATGCCTCGCGCTCCGCCTTTGTTTTCATATGGTAAATCGAGCCGAGAGAAATGAGAATGTCAAAGCTTTCGTCGCCGAACTGCGATAGATTACGCGGACTTGCGCAGTACGTTCCCTCGAGCTTATCGGCTTCAGGAGACGATTTTATTGCTTCAACGTGTTCTGCAATAAGGTCTCCGGCGGTAACGCGATATCCGAGGTTGGCAAAACGGAAAGCAAATGTGCCAAGTCCGGCGGAAGTGTCAATCAAACGTCCTTCTTTCGGGAAGTATTTGTCGAACAGGTGCTCAATAATTTTGCTTTCGGCTGCGGTCAGACGGTCAATGCTGTACTCTTCCTTGAACAGACCGTAGTATTCAAACATATCCATGATGTATTTCTCCATATAATTATACGGCAGATTTTGCATATATATACGCCGTGGTTATTTCTGGTAAGGCGGAAATCAGCGATTCTTTCCTATGTACATCATAACATATTTGAGCTCATATGTCAATAGAAATTCCGATTTTGCCACACTATTCACAACTTTTTGTTCATTCAAACAGGTATACTCGCTGTAATATTGTGTTAATTTAAACTATTTTCACATAATCCCGAATAGCTATTTTTTAACTCAGCGTCACTCATTCCCTCTCTATACATTATATGCCGTGCATTAATTTAGATTTGTAAATTGATTTGAGTCTGAAAAAAGCCGTCCGTTCACCCGCGAATCTCACGCCAATGTACATTTAAATGTAAATTTTATGTGAACATTTTAGCTGAGACTTGACTTTGCCCCAAGGTCATGGATTAAACTTATTAAGTTATCAAATCAATTCGCGTCGAAACGAGGTGTTTTTTATCAAAATCAGCGACGTCGAAAGACTTACAGGGCTGTCAGCTAAGTCAATCAGGCTTTACGAGAGCAAAAAGCTGTTCAACGTGACCCGCAGCGACAATTCATACCGCGAGTACACAGAAGAAAATATCGAAAATTTAAAGAAAATCAAGCTGATGCGCGAGCTTGGAATTGCAATTGCGGACATAAAGCTGTGGTGCGACGGCGTAATCGACACGGGCGCGCTCATCAAAAAGCGTCAGAAAGAGCTGGACGACCTCGACAAACTCAGCTCAAGCCAGAAGGAGCTGTGCCGCGAAATCCTCGAAAACGGGCTCATTCAAATCGGCGCGGGAACTTCATTTTCCGACCCGGACTTAAGTCTGCCATCTCATTCTGCACCCGAAAACGCTTCCCTCTCGCTCGGAATTGACATCGGCACCACTTCAATCTCGGCTCAGCTGGTAGACACCGCAACCGGAGAGTCAATCCACACCTACAATTTCGACCACGAGGCGGCACTGACACTGGAAAATCTCCCCGATGCCTACGCCGAGGACGCACTTCTCCTCACAAACCGCGCACTCAGCCTCGTCTGCTCCATAACGGACGCGTATCCCACGGTAAAGTCGATCGGAATCACGGGACAGATGCACGGAATTGTATGTCTCGGCGAGAACAACGAAATTCTCTCTCCGCTCTACACATGGCAAAACAAATTCGGAACCCGTGAGGAGAGCGGCAGCACAATCTGTGAAAACATCCTCAATATCACCGGCGAGTCAGTTCCGACCGGCTACGGATTCACGACACTGTACGCCCTGATTCGGCTCGGACTTCTGCCAGAAGGTACGGCAAAAATCAGCACGATAATGGACCTCGCCGCGATGAAGCTGTGCGGTAACGACAGAGTTGTGACTCACCCGACCAACGCAGCAAGTCTCGGATTTTACGACATCGGCAGAGCGGAATTCATGCGGGACAAGCTCGGTATGCTCGGCATTTCAGATAGTTTTATCCCAGAGGTCAGCCCGGACTATGCCGTTGTCGGATATTACAAGGGAATTCCGGTTTCCGCAGCCATCGGAGACAATCAGGCGGGAGTGTACGGCTCGATCCGCAGCGAAAACCAGATGCTCATCAACGTCGGAACAAGCGGGCAGATAAGCGTGCTCACCGACAGAATTCATTCGTCTTACGGCGAGGTCAGACCGTATTTCGACGGCAGATACCTGCTCTCCGGCTCGATGCTGTGCGGAGGTAAAGCATACGCGGTTCTGGCGGAGTTTTTCTGCTCAGTCGCTACAATGTTCGGCGTGAAAATCACAAAAAACGAGGCGTATTCGAGAATGAATCAGCTGTCAATTGATGCTGCCGTCAATCCGCTCGAGGTTTCGGTGAGCTTTGCGGGAACGCGCGAGGACGACAGCGTCAGGGGCTACATAAAGAACATCGGGCTGGAAAACTTCACTCCGCAGAACCTGACCGACGGCGTATTCGGCGGAATCATCGGCGAGCTTTACGGTATGTACGAAAAAATGAACTCCGGCTCGGATGTGCTCCGCAGTCAGGCTGTGGTTTCGGGAAACGCGATGAGACGAAATCCCGCGCTGAGGAAAAAAGCAGCAGAGGTGTTCGGGGCGGAGCTGCTGATACCGGCTCACAATGAGGAAGCGGCATACGGAGCAGCGCTTTATTCGGCGGTTTCAGGCGGAATTATCACACGGAACGAAAGCTACAGGCTTATAAAATACGAATAATATTATAAAATATTACGAAAAGGAAGGGTGCCTTAATGGAAAACATCAGAATCACATTCAAAACTCAAAAGGGAACGGCGCGGCTCGAAAACAACGGAGTATGCGCAATTAGTGCGGAATCTGACGGAGAAAAGCTGACTGTACGAATGAAGTACGACTTCAGAGACGACCCGCTCACACTCACCGCAGACGCAACCGAGGGAGATGAGGTCAGCATGACAGTCAGACCGTACAGAATCGAGCTCAGAGTAAACGGAGCACTGGTGGATGAGGAATGGCCTGCCGGAGACATTGAAATCGGAAGCGAAACAAAATCTGCCGGAGACTTTGATTTGGCATTTGAAGAAATTGAGCCGGAAAAGCCCGCCGAAACGCCGTTTTACACCAGACGCGGCATAACCGCTGACGAAATCAGACTTCCCGGCGTGAACATCGGCGACTGCATTCCCTTCTCCGACGACAGGGGCGATGAGGGCGACGGACTTTACCACCTGTTCTACCTCTACGACAGACACCACCACAGAAGCAAATGGGGTCTCGGCGCACATCAGTGGGCACACGTCTCAACCCGCGATCTGAAAACATGGGACGAGCACCCGATGGCGGTTCATATAAGCGAAAAATACGAGGGCTCCATCTGCACCGGCTCAATCGGATACGCGGGCGGAAAATATTACGCATGGTACGCGGTTCGTATGTCAGACGGCTCACCTGCAAGAATCACCTGCGCGGTATCGGACGATTCGGTACACTTCACCAAAACCATGCAGTATTTCACACTTCCCTCACGCTATGAGCCGACGAGCGCGCGCGACCCGAAAACAGTGTTCCTCGACGGAAAATTCCACCTGTTCGTGACCACGACACTCCTCGAGAGCGGAAACGGCTGTCTCGCACACCTTGTATCCGACAACGCGGATATGTCCGACTTCACCGACTGCGGACCGATCATCGAGCACGACAACGGAGACCAGCCCGAGTGCCCCGACTGGTTCAGAATGGGCGAATACTACTACCTCGTCTACTCAATCGGCGGCCGCGCGAGATACGTCTACTCAAAGAAGCCCTTCTCCGACTGGTGTGCGCCGGAGGACAACATTATCCCCTGCGGAACAGTTCCGAAGTCCGCTGTACTCGACGGAAAGCGTATTTTCTCCGGATTTATCTGCGAGGGCGGATATGCCGGACATCTTGTTATGGCTGAGGCGACACAGAATTCCGACGGAACGCTCAGCTTTACTGACATAAAATAACGGAGACACGACTATGAATAAGAAACAAATTCTGTCGGCACTGCTCGCCGCGCTGATTTTATCGGGTTCACTCCTCTCATGCTCGGAGAAAAAGGCCGAAAACGACGAAACCGATAGCAAAAGTGTGTCCGGCGAGACCGAAAGCACAACCGATGCGGAAACTGAAGAAGAAACCGAACCGACTTACAAGGACAATCTCCCCGACGGTCTTGATTTCGGCGGCGAAACCGTACACTTCTACAGCCGCGAGCATTACCGATTCAACGACGAGGTGACTGTCGACGACCTGACGGGTGAAGTGATAAACGATGCGATTTACCAGCGTCAGTACAAGGGTCAGGATCGTCTTAACGTCACAATCGAGAACACCAAAGAGGGCGACCAGCACGGCTCTGTCGACAAGATGAGGTCGCTTGTCACCTCGGGGGACTCGACATACGACATCTTCACTTCAAGTATGTACACGGCGGCTCCGGCTGCGATAAACGGAATATTCCGAAACCTGTACGACTTTGACTACATCGACACGACAAAGCCGTACTACACGCAGGACTACATAAACGAGTCAAAAATCGGCAAAGGGCTGTACACTATCACGGGTGACATCTCGCTTTCGCTGATACGCTATTCCTTCGCGATGTATTTCAACAAGCAGCTCATCGAAGATTACGGAATCGAAAACCCGTATGAAACAGTGCGTGAGGGCAAATGGACGCACGACAAACTGCAGAGCATAGTCGGAGATATTTACACCGACACAAACGGAAACGGCGAGCGCGACGACGATGATTTCTACGGACTCGGCACGAGCAACGTCATCATAGTCGACGCATATACCAGCGCGTATGACATGAAGATGGTGCAGATCAACTCGGAAGGCTACCCGGAGCTTGTCATAAATACCGAAAAAGCAGCTGACATAATCAACAAAATATACAAGCTGAACTGGGAGAGCGAAGGAGTCCGCGCTTACGTTGAAATCAGCGACAACAACGAGATGCCCGACCTTTGCGAGGCCTTTTCGCAGAACAATTTTATCTTTATAAACAACTGGATATACGGTGTTGAGACCGAATTCCTGCGCAACATGGATGAGGACTACGGAATCATACCCTATCCGAAGTACGACGAGGCTCAGGCGGGATACTACACGTTCCAGCACGACCAGATAGGAGTTTTCGCAATTCCCTCCACGAGTGTGAGAGCTGAGACGGCGTCCGCGGTGCTTGAGGCAATGTCGTCGGAGAGCAATGTATCCGTTGTTCCGGCGTACTACGATATCGCGCTCAAGGGCAAATATTCACGCGACGCAGATTCGGCTGAGATGATCGACATAATCCACAACGGACACAAGCTCGACGCCGCGTGGATTTACTGCACGACGATCGGATCACTTGCGCAGACCCCGAGAAACATGATGCTCGCACAGTCAAGCGACTTCGCCTCCACCTACAAAAGAAGCGAAAAGCTGTACAACAAGACGATCCAAAGACTTGCCGAGAGCTTTACTGACCTCGACGAAAAAAATCCGTAACACAGAAATATGATTTTAACCGCTGTCATACCGATTCAGATCAGTGTGCCGGCGGTTTTTTGTTTATATAAGACAGAAGAAAAATAATAAAATAAAGTGACCATATTTTGAACGATGTAAATGTTGTATGAATTTCCTGAGTTTTGCTTGACTTTTTAGTTGAAAAAAGCTATAATAAAAATGGTTTGTTTTTCAACTATTTTATGAAGCCGAAAAAATATTGTTGTAATGGAAAAAACACAGGAAATGAGAGAGACTGATGAATAATAAGAACGAGAACAATGATGTAACCCTGCTCGCATATGAACTGACGTATCACCGTTATCTGATGAATAAAGGAAAAGCCCGGCATCTGTTCCGCGACCTGACCGTTCAGGAATATATCACACTGCACAGCATCACCGGCGGCGCTCACAAAAAGGATATCACATCGGAGAAGATTTATCTGAAAGACTTGTCCGAGAGGCTGGATATCAGCATTCACCGCGCGTCGAAAATGGCACGTGAGCTGAAAGAGCGCGGACTTGCACAGTGGTCGCACGACGGAAACGGAAGCGAGGGAACATATATCACAATCACCGAATCCGGAATACGTCTGATGCGGTGTCAGGAAAAAATTCTTGAGGAATATTACAGTCGTGTGATAGACAAATTCGGGCACGACAATCTGGTTGCGCTGATTTCGCAGATGGACGCACTCGAAAAAATAATGGACGAAGAATTCTGCACACAAGGAGATGCTGATGACACAGAAGACACGGATGAATGAGTATGTAAACGAAAAAGCTGACGTATGCCTCAGAAATGACTCGATAGCCCCTCGGCTGTACGACGAATACGGGGTCAAAAAGGGTCTTCGAGATGAAAACGGAAACGGAGTTCTCGCCGGACTGACCAATATTTCAAAAATTGTGTCGTCTAAAATAGTTGACGGAAGAAAAACCTCCTGCGACGGACAGCTCTGGTACCGCGGCTATCGTGTTGAGGAGCTGCTCGACTCACTCGGCGAAAACGAGCTCGGATACGAAAAAATCGCTTATCTCCTTCTGATGGGCGAGATGCCGGACGCCGAAACCGCTGATGAATTCAAGCGTCTGATAGGTGAGTGCAGAACTCTGCCCACAAATTTCACACGAGACGTAATTATGAAGGCTCCGAGCGGCGATATCATGAACTCTATGACCCGCAGCATACTGACTCTTGCATCCTATGACGAGCGCGCGAACGACACCTCCGTCAGCAATTCCCTTCGCCAGTGCATACAGCTTATCAGTGAATTCCCGCTTCTCGCCGTCTACGGTTATCATGCGTACAATTACTACGAAAATCTGGGCAGTATGGTGATTCACCGCCCCGATCCTTCCCTCTCCACAGCGGAAAACCTGCTCATGATGCTGCGTCCGGATCAGAAATACACCGCAACCGAGGCAAAAGTGCTCGACACCGCGCTGATTCTTCACATGGAACACGGAGGAGGCAACAACTCCACCTTTACCACCCGTGTCATAACCTCGTCCGGCTCGGATACTTACTCTACAATTGCAGCGGCCATGTCGTCTCTGAAAGGCCCGAAGCACGGCGGCGCGAACATCAAGGTCATGGAGATGATGGCGGACATTAAATCCCATGTGACGGATTATTCGGACAAGGAGGCTCTGTCACATTATCTGACAAAAATCATAAACAAAGAGGCGTTTGACAGAAAAGGGCTTGTCTACGGAATGGGGCACGCGGTATATTCGCTGTCCGATCCCCGTGAGCGCGTATTCAAAAGATATGTGGAGAAGCTCGCCGCCGAAAAGGAACGTCAGGAAGATCTGCTCCTGTATCAGGGTGTGGAGGAGCTCGCGCCGAAGCTTATCGCACAATACCGCCACATTTACAAGGGTGTCAGCCCCAATGTGGACTTTTACAGCGGATTCGTATACGATATGCTCGGAATTCCGCTTGAGCTTTACACCGCCATGTTCGCCGTAGCGAGGATCGTCGGATGGAGCGCTCACCGAATTGAGGAACTCATCTGCACCGACAAAATCATCCGTCCGGCGTACATGAGTGTCATGGGCGAACGGTAAAACAAAAAAATGAACATAAAAAACCGCCGGAGTACCGATTTTTTCAGTGCTTCAGCGGTTTGTTTTATTCAGTTAAATGCGTGAGCGTGTAATTCAACATCGCAGGTGCCGTCGAATACGCAAAAGCCCACACGGCCTGTCACATTTTCAGGAAGGAGATATGTCTGAACGTAGTATCCGTCGATGTACAGCTCAAAATAGTCCATGCGTGCTATGATCTTGAACCTGTGCTTCTTTCCGTGGCGGATTCCGGCGTATGATGCGTGACCGTAGGGGCCTACAGTGTCGTCGAAATCGAATTCTGTTGTTCCACGCAGCGCGCCGGATCTGCCGAGAACAAGTCCGATTCCCGCGTGGCTGTAGATATCGAAGTCTGAGATAACCTCGTCGGAATACCTGAACGAGCCGCTTCTGGTTACGCCGAGCGTGTCCGCGTACATCATCACACCCTCGCCTTCCGTTCCTTCGAAGTAGAATCCGACTCCGGCTGCGTGCTGATGCGAAGCTATATGACCGCGGTTCTCAAAGCAGGTGAACTCACCCTCAAGCTCGATTCCGGTGTCCTTGTCAAAGATTTTATCGCTCAGAACCATCACACCGTCGCGGGATGCCGAAATCTTCCAGATGCCGTCACCGCATTTGACAGCTTCATCGCGCGGATTTTTGACTTTCTCCGCCGGATGAGCGACTTTTTCGTTAAGCGAGATTTCGCGCGCCATATCGAACAGCTTGTCGTTTGCCTCCCAGTAGCCAAGTCGCAGATGGCCGTTTTCGCACAGAACCCGCTTCAGAGTCGAGAGTGCAAAAGTCCATGACGGCAAATCCGGGAAAGTGTCGTGGCTGAGCCAGAGCCCTGCGAGCAGACCGTCGGGAGTGTTGACAGTATGGCCGAGCCATGTGACCTCACGGCGGCTGTTTCCGGCAAGGCGGAATTTTTCAAGGTCGGGGTAAAACGGGCCGAACGGGGTGTCTGACACAAATGTGTAAAGGGAATATCCGTAGCTGTCCATATACATTCTGCCCGACATGGACATATAGTACTTTCCGCCAATTTTTTCCACGAAATTCAGCTCCATGTGCTGTGCAGGCGTTTCGCCCCACTCCACTTTCGCGGGAGGCAGAACCTTCCAGTGTATTCCGTCGCGGCTGCTGAGCATTCCCGGGCCGGGCATTGACACGTCCTCACGCGGCTCAGAGGAGATATATCCGTAATATATAGTCTTTCCTTCCTCATCGGTTTCGTCGAGGACTACCATTTCGTCCCATCTCTCGTGGTATATGCTCCGGTCGGGGAGAACATCGTATGAATCACCAAGGTGTTCCCACGATCTGAAGTCCTTTGTGCGGTAAATTTTGAAGTGAACGCCCTTCTCAGCATTTGAGCAAGTCGGATAATAGTAGAAATATTCGCCGATTTTCTTCACACAGAAGCCGGCGTGAGCGCCTTCAATCGGAATTGTGTATTCGCTTATGAGTTCAAAATTGACTCCATCCTTTGAGCGGTAGACGTCAATACCGTTCGCGCTGATGTTCGGATTTTTTTCGCTTTTAATTCCTGTGCCGAAAAAAGCGTAAATGTATCCGTCAGCGTAAACCAAATAATTTTCCCACGCTTTTTTGTCATCGCGTTTATAAACAGGGCTGAGCAGCATTTTTTATTTCTCCTTATGTGACAGAATCATTCCTCGCTGAAGTTTTCAACCAGCTTCTTAATTGATACCTCGACAACCTTCTTTCTCTGCTCAACCAGAGACTGCAGGTCGGTGGATTTTCTGTTGATAAGCTCTGTGGTGATATCGCCCATTCCTCCGACGTTGTACAGGTATCCTACGTCATAGCGGACGCTGTCCCATATGATGTCAAGCATACCGGCGGATTGTTCGTCGCGTGAGTACTTTGAGCTGAGCGCGACATCCTCAAACGCCGGAGTGAGATATTTCATACCGTAGCATCCGAGTGCTTCTACAATTGTACCGGTAACGCTGACGTCGGGCGAGGTTGCGGGCATTACTACACACGTACCGTTTGACGCGCAGTGAGTGTAGTAATTTTCCTGACTTTCGGAGAGCTTAGGTGTGGGAAGAATACCGAAATCCGCCTCCATATAGCGCAGGTTAATAATGTGAGTTACGATTTCGCTGTAGAACAGACCCTTGTTTTCGGCAAACATCTGCTCTGCGTCCTGCCATGATGAGGGATAGAACGATACATTTCCCTCTGTAAACAGCTTTACGATTTTTTCGATAGCGGACTGTGCCTGCTCATTGTTTGCCACAAGTGTCATTTCGCCGTTATTGTTGTCGATAACTCTCTGTCCTGCGGCGTAGAAGAAGTTTTTGCCTCCCTCAGCGGTTGTGATCAGTCCGTAGCGGTCGTCGCGGGTGTATTCTCCGTTGCCGTCAAGGTCGAGAACTGCGGTTTCGGCGAGAGAATTGAATTTATCAATAGTCCATGTTCCGTCGTACACCATATCATACAGATTGTCGAGTCCGAGGTCTGTGTGAATCGGGTTGTTGAACAGGATTATCCACAAATTGTCCTTGCTGCGCACACCGATATCGCCGGTCATAAAGTACATTTTATCGCAGATCTGCATATCGTCCACGATATTCTTGTCCCACCACGGGTTTTCGAGGTTAATCTCATCAACAGTGTTGTAGTCGATAAGAACGTTTGCGGTCGACATTGATGCACCTCCGGCGAGAGGAGCGAAAACCATATCGTACTCGTGCGTACCTGCCGTTACAGAGGTTCTGACAGGCGTGACCATATCGTCTCCCTGGAAAATTCCGGTGACTTTCACATCGTATTTTTCTTCAACCGTGAGATTCCGTCTGTAGACAGCGTCCGCGATAACATCTGCCTGAGGCTCGTCATAGTCCACTTCCATGCGGTCCCACTGGTTGTCGCGGGCGAGCATTTTGAATTCGTAGCCGTCAAATTTCGCATCGGCAAGGAGAGCGTCAATCTCGGTTTCTGTCTCCGTTTCTGTTTCTTCGGCTGTGTCGGTCTGCTGAGCGTCAGCTGCTGTGTCGTTCTGATTCTGCTCCGTTTCATCGGATGCGCTCTGACACGATGCAAAGGTCAGCAGGCAGCACAGAATCATCGCAAGTATTCTCTTATTTTTCATTTGAAAATTCCTCTTATATCAGTTTTTTGCGTCAATTGTATGCGTTCGGCACACATTTTTGATTTAGCTTTAAGCATATCACAACGAAGAATAGTTGTCAATCGGGTACAGCATCATTCGCAGCAAATTATAGCGACTTTTGTCAATATTTTTGAAAAGCCGCGTTTTTCGTCACGATTTCGCCTAAAATATCGAACGAAAAAAACCGGACACATCACCGGAATAGTCCAAAAGCAGTGTGTCCGACTTCATTTATGCAATTTTATCAGCCGTGGAAAAATAAGGATTACTTCATAGCCTCTGGGGCAGCAACGGTAGCGCCTACCATCGGGTTGTTGCCCATGCCGATGAGACAATCGTTTATTATTTTCAATCATGATACAACAATTTATCCAAATTAATATTCAAAACTTCTGCTATGACGACCAATTCAATATCAATAACAAAACGTTTTCCTGCTTCAATTCGTTGAACGGCATTCTTATCTACATCTAATCCATACAACTGGAGGCGATCTGCTAATTCTCGTTGAGACAGTTTCATTTCTATTCTTCTTTGTGCCACAACTCTACCGCATAGATTATTGCGTCCATCTTTGGTTTTATTGATAAACATATTTACCCCAACCATTTGACATTTAGTGCTTGACAATGTAGATATTATAGTGTATAATATAAGAAAATATGACATTTACTAAATGTCACTCAGGGGGATGGATATGATTGATAAAATTATTTGGAAAGTATTATTAATGGTTGGAGGGATTGTTGGCAGCATTATTAGTTTAATAAAATTGCCAGAAGGGTTTGATAATTTGAACTATTGGGAAAGAAGCCTACAGCACGCAAAAGCAACTAATTCTTTTTTGGGAAGAGATAAGATAAGAGCGGAAATAAGTGATGCAGAATCATATTTATATTTATGGGGAATAATATTGGTTGTTTCGTTGATTATATTTATAGTTGGATGTGTGATAAAAACGGATTCAAATAAACCACAGTAATTTTTGAAAAAAAAGCGAGGGACTTTCGAATACCCTCGCCTTCTTATTTTCATGTGAATTCTTACTTCATAGCCTCTTCAACAGCAACTGCAACAGCAACGGTAGCGCCTACCATCGGGTTGTTGCCCATGCCGATGAGACCCATCATCTCGACGTGCGCGGGAACGGAAGACGAACCTGCGAACTGAGCGTCGGAGTGCATTCTTCCCATTGTGTCGGTCATACCGTAGGAAGCGGGACCTGCAGCCATGTTGTCGGGGTGGAGTGTACGTCCTGTGCCGCCGCCGGATGCAACGGAGAAGTATTTTCTGCCGTTTTCAACGCACCACTTCTTGTATGTGCCTGCAACGGGATGCTGGAATCTGGTCGGGTTGGTGGAGTTGCCGGTGATGGATACGCCGACGTTTTCAAGCTTCATGATAGCCACGCCTTCGGGAACGTTGTCAGCGCCGTAGCACTTAACAGCAGCTCTCGGGCCGTTGGAGTAAGGAGTTTCGGAAACAACGGTAACTTCTTCTGTGTAGGGGTCGAACTCGGTCTTTACATATGTGAATCCGTTGATTCTGGAGATGATGAACGCAGCGTCCTTGCCGAGACCGTTGAGGATAACGCGGAGGGGCTTTGTTCTTACCTTGTTTGCGTTGAGAGCGATTTTGATTGCGCCCTCAGCTGCTGCGAAGGACTCGTGACCTGCGAGGAAGCAGAAGCAGTCGGTTTCTTCGGAGAGAAGCATTGAACCGAGGTTGCCGTGACCGAGACCTACCTTGCGGTTTTCAGCGACGGAGCCGGGGATGCAGAACGCCTGAAGACCGATACCGATTGCGGCAGCAGCGTCAGCAGCCTTTGTGCAGCCCTTTTTGATTGCGATTGCAGCGCCGACTGTGTAAGCCCATACAGCGTTTTCAAAGCAGATAGGCTGGGTTTCGCGTACGATCTTGTCGCAGTCGATTCCCTTGGCGAGTGTAAGCTCCTTGCATTCTTCGATGGAGGAGATACCGTATTCGGCAAGAACACCCATGATCTTGTCAACACGTCTTTCATAGCTTTCAAATAATGCCATTTCTATTTTCCTCCTTAATTACTGCTTGCGCGGATCGATGTATTTAGCCGCGCCGTCAAATCTGCCGTATGTACCCATAGCCTTCTTGTACGCTTCGTTCGGTTCCATGCCCTTCTTGATGAAGTCGGTCATCTTGCCGAGAGATACGAATTCATAGCCGATAACCTCGTCGTTTTCGTCGAGAGCCATTCTTGTTACATAACCCTCAGCCATTTCGAGGTAGCGGACGCCCTTTGCCTTAGTGCCGTACATTGTGCCGACCTGGGAGCGGGTGCCCTTACCGAGGTCTTCAAGTCCTGCGCCGACGTTAAGACCGCCCTCTGAGAAAGCGGACTGTGAACGGCCGTAAACTATCTGTAAGAAAAGCTCACGCATTGCGGTGTTGATAGCGTCGCAGACAAGGTCTGTGTTGAGAGCCTCGAGAAT
>JBJFHS010000152.1:0-13755 GCA_051893885.1 Eubacteriales bacterium | reverse complement strand
GATATTCAAGCACATCCTGCCCAACGCTTCCGGCTTCATCATCACGGCCTGCGTGCTGTCCATCCCCTACACGATTTTCTCCGAGGCTACATATTCATACCTCGGCATCGTAAACCTTAACTCCAAGACGCTGACCAGCCTCGGCTCCATGCTTGAAAACGGTCAGCAGACCCTGTCCACATATCCACACTGCGTATTTTTCCCGGCTATCTTCCTTGCACTGATGCTGATCTGCTTCAACATCTTCGGAAACGGCCTGAGAGATGCATTCAACCCGTCTTTACGCGGCGCGGATGAGTAAAGGAGAGCGCGATGAGTAAAGTATTAGAGGTAAGAGATCTCCGCGTGTCATTCCGTACCAATAACGGCAACGTCAAGGCTGTGCGCGGGATCAGTTTTGATCTGAACAAGGGTGAGACACTGGCAATCGTCGGCGAGTCAGGTTCCGGCAAATCAGTTACGGCTAAGACCATTATCGGAATCAATGCCGCCAACACGATAATCGAGAGCGGAGAAATAATCTATAAGGGCGAGGACCTGCTGAAATATACGGAAAAGGACTATAACAAGATTCGCGGCAACGACCTTACCATGGTGTTCCAGGATCCGCTGTCCTCACTCGACCCGATTATGAAGGTCGGCAAGCAGATGACGGAAGCCACACTGCTGAACAACAGGACAAAACGCAAAAACGCCAGAGCCGAGCTGAAAATTTTGCGGAATACACTGAATGCGTATATGCGTAAGGCAGGCTGCGCTGATACAACGTTCAACGCCGAAAATATCGCCAAAGCCCTGCAGAACTCCTATGAAGCTTCACGCGAAATAAAGAAAAAAGCAGCTGACGCCATTAATGCCGAACTGCCCGTCTTTGAAAAGGATCCTATAAATAAAAATGAAGCATACGCTGCCGCAAAACGTCTCACTGAGCTTGTGAAAGCATCCATTGACCCACTGTCTTTGGAGAAAAGCAGCGGCGCCTACACATTCGGTACATCATTAAATATAAATCTTGAGCGTTATTTCAACGGACTTATCAATAATCCGAAGGAAGAGTCCCGTGTTGAAAGAGAAACGGCAGTCAGGGAGAAAAAGCTGCAGCAGAAGAAGAATGCGCCCAAGGTTGTTCCGGCAAATCTGATTGATCTGGAGCTGACTGCACGGAACCTTCGCAAAACGCTGACTGATCTGGCGGATGTTTATAAAGCCGAGCTGTCTCAAACGGAAGAAAAGGACTATAAGGCACTGGCAAACACAATGCTCGAATATCTGGATGCCAAGGAAAAGGAATCCGTAACCAAGGTTACAAAGAAAGAAGCCTACGACAAAGCAATTCAGATTATGAAGGATGTGGGCATCAAGGAACCTGAGCGCAGATTCAACCAGTATCCTCACGAATTCTCCGGCGGTATGCGTCAGCGAATCGTTATCGCCATTGCAATTGCGGCCAATCCGGAGATTCTGCTCTGTGATGAACCGACAACCGCACTTGACGTAACCATCCAGGCTCAGATATTGGAGCTGATCAACGAAATCAAGGCTAAACGAAACATTTCCGTTTTGTTTATCACACACGATCTGGGCGTTGTTGCAAACATAGCTGACAAGGTTGCGGTCATGTACGCCGGCAAGATTGTGGAATACGGCACAGTTGACGATATTTTCTACGACCCGAAGCATCCGTACACATGGGCGCTGCTGTCATCTATGCCGTCACTTGACACAAAGGACAAGCTGGAAGCAATTCCCGGCACGCCGCCCAACATGATATATCCGCCCAAAGGGGACGCTTTCGCGGAACGAAACAAGTATGCCATGAAGATTGACTTTGAACGTGAACCGCCGTTTTTCAAGGTCTCGGATACCCACTACGCGGCGACATGGCTGCTGCACCCGGACGCTCCAAAAATTGATCCGCCAAAGAGTGTTACCGACCGCATCAAAAATATGAGAGAAATGGAGGAGTCTGAGCAATGACAGAAGCTGAAAATATGCTTGAAGTCCGACACCTGAAGCAGTACTTCGGCAAGCACGATTTCAAGGCGGTTGACGACGTCAGTTTCACAATGCGAAAAGGCGAGGTAGTCGGCATCGTAGGCGAGTCAGGCTGCGGAAAGACCACGACCGGCCGCACTATTATCCGCCTGAACAACGCTACCTCCGGCGATGTTTACTTCAAAGGTCAGCGAATAGTCGCCGGTACCCGTTCATATACGGACGCCATATCTCAGGCTCGCCGGGAATCAAAAGCACGCATTGCGGAGCTGAAGCAGGCAGGCGATAACGCAGGAATCCAGGCTGAAAAGGAACGCCTGCAGTTATTCGTTGACGAACAGAAGCAGCTGATCCGCGACGCCAAAAACGACCATAAGAACTGCGTTGAGCTGTACCGCAGACGTCTCGAGAAAGAAATAAACGAGGAATATGACAGAAAGGATAAAGCCGCCGCAGGAGATCCCAATAAACTGGCTGAGCTGACTGACGAACGGCGCGAAAAACTGAAAGCCGCCGCCAAAGAGAATATCGTCACCAAGATACAGATGATATTTCAGGACTCCATATCCTCACTTGACCCACGAATGACGGTTCGCGATATCATCGCAGAGGGCTTGATCATTCAGGGAATAAAAGATCAGCACTATATTGACGAAAGGGTCTACGAAATGCTGGAGCGCGTAGGTCTGGTCAGGGAGCACGCCAGCCGCTATCCCCATGAGTTTTCCGGCGGTCAGCGTCAGCGCATCGGCATCGCAAGAGCCATCATCATGAATCCCGAGCTGATTATCGCAGACGAACCTGTCAGTGCTCTGGACGTGTCTATTCAGGCTCAGGTAATCAATCTGCTCAATGATCTTCGGAAGGATATGGGACTCTCCATCCTCTTTATTGCCCATGATTTGTCAGTTGTAAAATATTTCTCCGACCGCATCATTGTTATGTATTTCGGCAAAGTCGTGGAGATAGCGGATTCGGACGAGCTGTTTGCCAATCCGCTCCATCCGTACACCAAGTCGCTTCTTTCCGCAATTCCGCTGCCTGATCCACACTATGAAAAGCAGCGCAAGCGGATAGTCTACATTCCCGCCGAAGCTCACGACTATTCAAAAGAGCTTCCGACCCTGCGCGAAGTCTCCCCTGGCCATTTCGTGAGCTGTAATACAACGGAATTTGAGACATACTGCGGAAAGCTGAACAAGTCATGAAAAAACGCTGGCTATCATATCTGATTGCGTCAGCTCTGGCTCTGGTTATTGCCTTTGTCGGCGTCTCTCTTGAGGCTGAAAACAAGGGCACCGATCCGGTATTGTGGATGCAGTATCTCAGCGACGGCTTCTTTCTCTCCGCTGTACTGTTTCTGGGGGGCGGCGCACTCACCTTCATCGCAGAGGCAGGAAACTTTTACGGCCTGCAGTTTCTGGGACATGAGCTGGTTCGCCTGTTCTCCTTCCGCAAGGAGCGTTTTGAAGATAAGAAAGACTATTTCACCTACTGCACGGAAAAACAGGCAAAGCAGAAAGAAAAGGGAAAATCTGCTGTCATAAAAGTAATGCTCCATGTGGGACTCGGATGTCTTGCGCTTTCGCTGATTTTCACCTTTGCTTTTTATCAAATATAATCATAAAATTATGTACGGCGGTTATTCAGCCTCCGTTCATATTGAATTTTCAGGAGAAAAATATGACTTCAGAATTTTTCACCAGGAACCGTCAGCGGTTTCTGGATAAACTGGAAGAGGGCAGCATAGCGTTTCTGTATTCCGGCGTCGTACCCGTCAAGAGCAACGACCAGAATATGAATCCCTTTTCCGTCAACCGCAACTTTTACTATCTGACTGGCATTGATACCCAGAATGTTTGGCTAGCACTGAGCAAATCTTCACGCGGTACCGAGGAGCTTCTGTTCATCGACCAGCCTGACGAAGAAATCATCAAGTGGAACGGCCCGATGCTGACCCGAGAAGAGGCAAGCCGGCGCAGCGGTATTTCCGAAAGCAGCATCCGCTATATGCAGGACATGGATCGTGTTGTAGCACGACTTCTGTACGACGGACGCACACTCAATGCAAAACCGATTACAGCCTGCTTCTCCTTCGACCGACTCTCCATGCACGCAGCTTCTACAAGAGCAGAAGAACTGGCACGTCAGATCAGGGAAAAATATCCGGCGGTACAGATTTGCAATATTGCTCCCGTGCTTTCGTCTCTCCGCTCGGTAAAAGCACCCGAGGAGGTCGAATGTATCCGCCGTGCAGGGGACGTGACAATTGAGGCCCTGAAGCAGATGCTGAAAACCGGCAGACCGGGCGAGTATGAATATCAGTGGGTAGCGGACTATGAGCATTATGTCGCTCGTGCCGGTATGCGAGACGGTTTCCCGACCATTGCAGCCGCCGGAGAGAATGCCACCATGCTTCACTACAGCGTAAACAACTGCGTTGCAAAGGCAGGCGATATGTTTCTGTTCGACCTCGGCGCGGAATACGGCTATTATTCCTCCGATGTCTCCCGTACATTCCCGGTAAACGGCAAATTCACTGACCGTCAGAAGGAATTGTTCGGCATAGTTCGTGAAGCCATGGACGTTGCCCGCGACAAGATGCGCCCGGGAGTTCTGATGAGGGAGTCCAATCAGGCTGTCATCGATTTCTACAAAAAGGCACTCCGTTCGGCAAAGCTGATCCGCGACGACAGCGAGGTTTCAAAATATTACTACCACGGCGTTTCACACTCACTTGGACTTGACACCCACGATCCCTGCGACCGTACAGTCTACGAGCCGGGAATGGTTATCACCTGCGAGCCCGGACTCTATGTGGCTGAGGAGGGCATCGGAATCCGTCTGGAAAATGATGTTCTGGTTACCGACGGCGAACCCGATGATCTGATCGGCAGCCGCCTGCTTGATACAGCTGAGATTGAAGAACTCATGAGCCGCTGAGTGCAGTACTCTTTGAAAAATAAAGAATCTGAAACGAAATAATATAAATCGGGCAGAGCTTCTATCACATCGGATAGGGACTTTGTCCGATTTTTGTCTTTGAAACAAGCGCATATATCATAAGGCAAAACATATAATTGATTTGAAAGGAGAGACGCCTATTGATATTGTAATACACGCTGCTGAGTCACCGGAAAAAGAGGCGGAATTAAATATGCTCGCCGCAAAGATTCATTCACAGTACATAGCATATTATATCAACAAGCTGTCATGCCCCATGGAGCAGAAATTTCAGTTGATCGATGCCATTGCTGAGACTATGCGCGAGAGCACGAAAAAAGAAAAGGAGAAGTGAAATGCTGCCACGGTCCGTTGAGATTGTGGCATTTTTTTTATTTTGCAGGTCTTCCGTGTAATCGTACATTATATAATATACAAACAACACAATCATAAAGCGAGACACAGTAATGCACGATATCTCCGCAAAACAATTCGTAATCTATTCGCGCAAATCAAAGTTCACAGGGAAAGGCGAGAGTATCGAGAATCAGATAGAGCTCTGCCGTCAGTATATCGCATCTCATTACAGCGCAGCCGAAGCCGATTCTGCCCTCATATATGAAGACGAGGGATATTCCGGCGGCACACTTGATCGTCCTCAGTTCAAAAAAATGATGAAGGACTCCAAATCGCACAATTTTTTTGCCATTGTAGTCTACAGACTCGACAGAATCAGCCGTAACATCGGAGACTTTGCCAATCTTATCGAGGATCTCGGCAACCGTAACATTGCTTTTATCTCCATTCGTGAGCAGTTTGATACCTCCTCGCCTATGGGACGTGCTATGATGTATATTGCCTCAGTTTTCTCACAGCTTGAGCGCGAGACGATTGCCGAGAGAATCAGAGACAATATGCGGGAGCTTGCAAAAACCGGAAGATGGCTCGGCGGAGTTACTCCTACAGGCTATGAATCCGAAAGTGTGTCTCGTGTGACTGTCGACGGAAAGGTGAAAAAAGCCTGCAAACTGAAAATTATCCCGGAGGAAATCGAGTCAGTAAAAACTATTTTCGCAAAATTTATTGAAACCGGCTCACTTACAAAAGTCGATCAGTTCTTACTCGAAAAGCGCATCGTTACAAAGAAAGGCAACAGGTTCACACGCTTTACAATCAAGGCAATCCTCTCTAATCCGGTTTATATGATTGCAGACGATGCGGCGTACAACTATCTCAATGAAAACCATGTTGACCTTTTCGCAGAAAGAGATGATTTTGACGGAGTCCACGGAATTATGGCTTACAACCGCACTCATCAGAAGCCGGGAAAAACACATCAGATTAAACCTATGGAAGAATGGATTGTTTCGGTCGGCGGACATGATGGTATAATTCCGGGAGAAACATGGGTAAGCGTCCAGAGCAAGCTTGAGCTCAATAAATCCAAAAGTTACCGCAGACCGAGGAGCAATGCGGCGCTTCTATCGGGAATCCTGTATTGCGCAAGCTGCGGGGATTATATGCGCCCCAAGCTGTCCGATCGTGTGAACGCAAAGGGGGAGATTATTTACAGCTATCTCTGTTCTACCAAAGAGCGCAGCCGCAGTAAATGCTGTACAATGAAAAATCCAAACGGGAATCTGCTTGATGAAAAGATCACAGAGGAAATCAAAAAAACGGGCATAAGCAGTTCTGATTACATAAAGCAGATACAGCAGGCAAAAAAGCTCCTTGACGCAGAGAGGGACGATTATGACACAGAAATATCGAATATCAGCAAAGAGATTGAGGAGAGGGAAGAAGCCATTCAAAGCCTGATAGAAGCTCTGGCAAAAGCAAAGGATACCTCTGCGGAAAAATATATTCTTGATGAAATCGACAAATCCCACGAAAAGCTCGAGGTGCTAAGGAGCCGGCTATCAGAGCTTGAAGCGGTCAATTCCCGTCATGTTCTTTCCGATATGGAGTTTGATATGATTCGGCAGATGCTTTCCGACTTCGGCTCTGTCGTTGATAATATGAATGTGGAGCAGAAGCGCAGTGCAATCCGTACATTTGTAAAGCGAGCGGTCTGGGATGGCGAAAACGTTCATCTTTTCTTCTTCAATTCGGACGAAGATTTCATTTTTCCCGATAAAACGTCAGGAAGAGACCCTGTGATTACAGATGAATCCGGCAAGCCGTCAGGAGAGGATAGCGAATGAAATCCTTATGTACTTCCGCGCACAGAAAAAGACACTTCAGGAAGTATCCATAAACGAAACTATCGACACCGACCGCGACGGAAACCCGCTCACTTATATTGACATAATAAAATGCGACGATACAATAGCGGAGGACATAGATACAAAAATAAAGCTCACCAAAGCATCGGAATATATAATGAAAGGACTCGCCGCGCGGGAGAGGGAAATCATTGTTCTGCGCTACGGACTCGGCGGAGGAAAAGCCAAAACACAGCGCGAGGTGGCGGATAAACTCGGGATCTCACGCTCGTATGTCAGCCGGATAGAAAAATGCGCACTCGAAAAAATACGCAAAAAACTTTGATTTATGTATCTCCGACTCCGCGTGTGAAGCCGGAGAGCGACAATAGTCAGTGACTGAAGTCAATCTATATTAATCGAACGTCACGCCGCGTTCTGTATCTATATTGTGAACTGAATTTTGCTTTATTATTAATAAAAAATGTAGAAAAATATTTCCTGTTTTCTATTGACAAAACTCATGATAAGGTGTATAATAAACGACGTTAACAATGAAGCAGAACTCTCTCCGTTCTCACCTTACTGCAGAATGGCACGTTAAGGTCAATATTTGATTGTAAGGTATTATTTTGTCGTGCGGAGAAGGTTCTTTGTGCGATTTTTTGTTTATATTTGGAGGTGCTTGACTATTAGCGCGAAAGAACTTATAATCAATGATGACATCAGGGCAAAAGAAGTGCGTATGCTCGACGAAAACAATGAACAGCTCGGTATAATGAGCCTGAATGACGCCAAGACATATGCTTATGACCGCGGTTACGACCTTGTAATGATTGCTCCGTCCGCCACTCCGCCGGTTTGCCGTGCAATGGATTACGGCAAATACCGTTACGAGATTGACAAAAAAGAAAAAGAGACAAAGAAAAAACAGCAGGTTATCGAAGTAAAAGAAGTTCAGCTCTCGTGCAAAATCGAGACACATGACTTTGAAACAAAGGTAAACCGCGCAATCAAATTCCTTCAGGACGGAAACAAGGTAAGAGTAAGCTTGAAATTCAAAGGACGCGAAATCGCTCATCAGGAACTCGGACGCGAAAAGCTCGAAAAGTTTGAAGAAGCGGTTGCGGAATACGGCACGGTTGATAAAAAGCCCGCGCTCGACGGAAGACAGCTTATTATGTTTATCGCACCCGCAAAGAATACAGCAAAATAATACGCGCTTTGGTTACGGTTTCCGATAACAATGAACCGCTCAATATTACGACAAAGAAATTAACCAACCGAAAGGATACGCAAAAATGGGAAAGATCAAGACACATAAGGCGTCCGCCAAGAGATTTGCAGTTACCGGCACAGGTAAAGTAAAGGTATATCATTCTGATCACCGTCATAACCTCGGTCAGAAGACCCAGAAGAGAAAGAGACACCTCAGAAGCAGCCAGATCCTCGGAGCCGCAATGACAGCTAACGTCAAGAGACTCATCAACAAGGACTGATTGATCGGCAACGCTTGATAATCAGCAAAGTCAGATAGACAAACAAAGTAGTAGAGAAAGGATTTATATAAAATGGCAAGAGTTAAGGGCGCAATGATGACGCGCAAAAGAAGAAATAAGGTCTTAAAGGCTGCTAAGGGTTATTGGGGTTCCAAGAGCAAACACTTCAAGATGGCTAAACAGGCTGTCATGAAGAGCGGCAACTACGCATATATCGGACGCAAGCAGAAGAAGAGAGATTTCCGCTCACTGTGGATCACACGTATCTCCGCTCAGGCTAAGGTAAACGGCATGAACTACTCAACACTCATGCACGGTCTCAAGCTTGCCGGTGTGGACCTCAACCGTAAGATGCTCTCTGAGATTGCAGTTTCCGATAAAGAGGCTTTTGCTGCACTTTGCGAAACAGCCAAGGCTGCTCTCTAATAGATATAAACATATTAAGGGGTGCTCACGTCACTGTGACACCCTTTATTCATATTAAAATGAATCTGGAATCATTTGTTAATAATTTCGGCGCGGAATATATAAAATCACGCTCAAACCCGAGGTGCGTTTCACTCTCAAAGCTTGATGATAAAAAATACCGCGATTCGTGCCGGCTTTTTCTTGCGGAAGGTGTAAAACTGACTTCGGAAGCCCTGCGTTATGCTGATGTCGAATGTGTCGCAGTGTCAGCTTCAGCCGCGCAGAAAAACGAAAGGGCGTTGGAATGTGCGTCGGCAGCCAAAGAAAAAAATGTGCCCGTGCTTCTCCTCGACGACGCGGTTTTTGATAAAATTTCAACTGAAAAAGCTCCTCAGGGCGTTCTCGCGGCGGTCAGATATATGAGCTGCCTTCACGTGTCAGAAAACTTTGCAGTGTGGCAGAAAAACCGCCGGATCATAATGCTGAACGAAGTGAGAGATCCGGGAAACCTCGGAACCGTCATGAGAACGGCGGAAGCTCTCGGCGTCGGTGGCGTAATTCTCTCAGGCTGTACAGATATATATAACCCAAAAACCGTACGCGCCGCTATGGGAACACTTTTCAGAATTCCCGTGTATATCTCGGACGACGCCGAAAAATGTATTGATGAGATGCAAAAGCTCGGAAGGCGAACGATAGCGGCAGCACTGAACGAAAACAGTCTCACGCTCGGCAAATACGAGACCAAAGCAAGCGATTGCCCTATTATTGGGAACGAGGGCCACGGATTGCCTGACAGCGTAATCAGAACAGCCGGCTGTTCCGTCATGATACCGATGGCGGGTGAGACAGAAAGCCTTAACGCTTCCGCAGCCGCAGCATGTATACTTTGGGAATATTTCAGAAGCAGCAATTGATTTGTTGAATTAATCAAAAGGGTGTTTATATGACTGAAGACAGAAGATTGTATTGGATTTGGCTTGCCGAACTGTTCGGGCAGGGCAGCGTCACAGCGTCAAGGCTGATTCTCAAGTATTCTGATCCGAAAATGATATACGACAGTAAAGGCGCGGATCTCGAGTGCGACGATTTTTTCACCGAAAGACGAATCGACGAGATAAAATTGAAGCTGCTCAATAATTCAACCGAACGCGCCGCCGAAATTATGGACAGGTGCTCCAAGCTCGGTATTTCAATTATAACACCCGACAGTGACGCTTACCCGAATAAACTGAAAACTATCCGCGATTTTCCGCTGGTTCTGTATTGCCGCGGAAAAATACCGGAGAATGTAGGTTATCTGCTTACTGCTGTCGTCGGCACTCGGAATATGACCGATTACGGCAGACGTGTCGCATATACACTCGGAGCGGGAATTGTTCTGGGCGGAGGAGTGATCGTCAGCGGAATGGCTCTCGGAGCGGACAGTATGGCTCTGATCGGCGCACTTGAGGCGGGAGGTCGTGTAATAGCTGTCCTCGGCTCCGGTGTTGATGTCATATATCCGCGCGAACACAAAGAATTATACTATAAAATCACACACAGCGGCGCAGTCATATCGGAATATCCGCCGGGTACACCTCCGAACGGAAAAAATTTCCCCGTCAGAAACCGCATAATGAGCGGACTGTCCGACGCTACAATTGTAGTTGAAGCCGATATGAAGAGCGGAGCTATGATAACCGCGCGTCAGTGCCTTGAACAGGGAAGAAAGCTGTTCGCAGTTCCGGGTAAAGTCGGTGAAGCGGGTTCGGAAGGTCCAAACAGCCTGATCCGCGATGGTGCGCTGCCGGTTATGACACCCGAAGATGTTCTGAGCGAGTTTTCACACGAATATATGAGAACCGTCAACGTCGATATAGCACACGCGCGCCTCAGAAATCTGGATTTTGACAATATGTCGCGGGATGCAATGTCTCGCTCAAGAATAGGCGTTGGCGGCGGAGTCAGAAATTATTACGGCACCGGAAGCTATGGCGGAAGACTGAAGGATTTTGAAGCCGCAAAAAACAGTGGGACAACACAAAGTGTGCATGAATCTCACGAGGAAATTCCCGTCAATCGAAATGATGATATAAAGACTCAGAATAATACATCTCAGGTAAAGAAAATCATAAAAGCTCCCGCTGAAATCGTAAGTTCATTTTTAAAAGGGAAAAAAGAAAATAATAATATAAAAAATGAGAAACAAATTGTAAATTCTGAGAAAAAATTCATTCCGGCGAAAAAAATAGAGCTTGATATGCTTGATGAAAATGAAATCAAGGTATATAATAGTATGAAACCGAACGTTCCTGTGCTGCCCGACGAGCTTGCCGACGATACAATGAGTGTCTCGGATATAATGAGTTCGCTCACAATCCTTGAAATGGCTGGCGCTGTCGAATCCGGCGGAGGGGGATATTACATGAGAACCTCTCCCGACGATATCATGCAGTCACAGAACGATTAATTATAAATAATAACAATATTCATTGACAGGGGTATAACCTGATGGTAAATCTTGTAATTATGGAGTCACCCACAAAGGCAAATACGGTAAAGAGCTATCTCGGATCTTCTTATAAAGTAGTTGCATCAAAGGGACACGTCCGGGATCTCCCGAAATCAACTCTCGGTATTGACGTTGACAATAATTTTGACGCGCATTATATAAATATCAGAGGAAAAGGCGACCTCATCAAAGAACTCAAAAAAGAGGTTAAAAACGCCGACAGAATCTATCTCGCGACTGACCCTGACCGTGAAGGTGAGGCTATCGCGTGGCATCTTATTACGGCTCTCGGAATTCCCGAGGAAAAAGCCAACCGCGTTACGTTCAACTCGGTGACAAAGGCGGTCGTAAAAGAGGGAATAAAGCACCCGCGTCAGATTGATATGGATATCGTAAACGCTCAGCAGGCGAGAAGAATTCTTGACCGGATTGTGGGCTATAAGCTCTCTCCGTTCCTCTGGAAAACCGTAAAGAGCGGTTTGTCAGCCGGCAGAGTGCAGTCGGTTTGTACTAAAATCATAGTCGACCGCGAAAATGAAATAAAGGCATTTGTTCCCGAAGAATACTGGACAATCGGCGCCGTACTCGTCACAAAAGACGGCAAAACCATTCAGACAAAACTATACGGTCTCGTTTCGGACGACAAAAAGCTCTCGATAACAAACGCCGATGACGCCGAAAAAATTTACAACGCGGTAAACGGCAGACAATTCACTGTTTCCGATATCAAGCTCGGCAAAAAGCTGAAAAATCCCTCGCCGCCGTTCACTACCTCGACACTTCAGCAGGAGGCGGCGCGCAAACTCAATTTCCAGTCACAGAAAACGATGAAGGTCGCGCAGGATTTGTACGAAGGTATGAATCTCGGCTCGGAATTCGGCGGAGTGCAGGGTCTTATCACCTATATGCGAACCGACTCACTCCGCATTTCCGACGAGGCAAGGGACGCGGCGAAAACCTATATCACCGAAAAATACGGGGAGGAATATTACCCCAAAAACGCGCGCGTGTATAAATCAAAGGCAAACGCACAGGACGCGCATGAAGCCATCCGCCCCTCAAACCTCAGCCTTGAGCCTTCCGCCATAAAAAAAGCCCTGACACCCGATCAGTATAAGCTGTATAAGCTAATCTGGGATCGCTTTATCGCAAGCCAGATGCAGTCAGCCGAGCTGTCGACCGTTCAGACCGACTTTACCTGTGAGGGATACCTGTTCAGGTCAAGCGGATACACCGTAAAATTCCCCGGATACATGGCTTTGTATGAGGAATCCGCCGATGAAAAGAACAATGACGAAGAAAACGTTAAAATACCGGTGCTGAACATCGGCGACGTGCTTGATTCCGAGAGCGTCACCCCGACTCAGCATTTCACAGAGCCGCCGGCAAGGTATAATGAAGCTACACTTGTAAAATTCCTTGAGGAAAAGGGAATCGGACGCCCCAGCACCTACGCCACAATTATAACGACGATAATTTCGCGCGGATATGTAAAACGTGAGGGCAAGCAGCTCGTTCCCACACCGCTCGGAGAAGTGACCACAAATCTGATGTGCGAAAACTTCCCGGATATAGTTGACTGCAAATTTACGGCGGACATGGAAAGCCGGCTCGACGATATTGAAAGCGGAAAAACCACTATGCTCGAAGTTCTCTCGGATTTTTATAAAGATTTCAGTGTAGAGCTTGAGCACGCGCTTGAAAACGTAGCTGACCGCGATATTGAACTTCCTGTCGAGGAGACCGACATAATCTGCGAGCACTGCGGAAGCCGTATGATAATCAAAAACGGCAGATTCGGTAAATTCGCAGCCTGCCCAAACTACCCCGAGTGCAAAAACACAAAGCCTCTCGCAAAATCAGGCGAAGGTCTTGTTGAGAAAAAAGCCGAAAAAACAGATATGAAATGTGAGCTGTGCGGCGCGGATATGATACTGCGAACCGGAAGATACGGCTCGTTTTACGCCTGCTCGCGCTATCCGGAGTGCAAATTCACAAAACAAAAGGTAAAGTCGCTCGGTGTGAACTGTCCGATGTGCGGCTCCGAAATCGTGACGAAATACGGGAAAAACAAGACTGTTTTCTACAGCTGTTCGCGATATCCTGACTGTAAGTTTTCGTCGTGGGATCTCCCGACAAACGAAAAATGCCCGAAGTGCGGAGGTATGCTGTACCGTAAAAAGGGCAAGAACCAACTGATATGCAAAAACGA
>JBJFHS010000151.1:0-3469 GCA_051893885.1 Eubacteriales bacterium | reverse complement strand
TCACTCTGCCGTCGCCGCGCCTGTATGAATTGAGGTAAAATGTCAGCGAAAGCACTCTTTTTCCGCCGATTTCGGTTTTTCTTCCAAAATCCGTATCGCTGCCAGTCACGCACTGACATTTGTCGGCGGTATTTCCGCAATTCGGACATCGGAAAAACATCTCGCGCCGGAATTCATCAATACAGTCCCGGCATACGCTCCCGCCCGTTTTGACTGCGCTTCCGCAAACCGCACACGACGCCGGAAAGAAAATATTGACGATAAAATCACGAAAGCCCATTTTATTTTTACCTTAATTGATTTTTCAGCTGCCGCATTCATTGGATATACCATACAAATATACATCCGTGCCTGAGTAGATTATATCACGCACAAGCAAAGAAAACAACAAAAATAAAAGAAAAACCGAATTTAATTTATAAATCCGGTCTCTGGAATATTCGGTTTACTGCATTTCCTTTTTAATGTTGTGAAGCGGGACGAGGAACTCTTCTCTGCGCTTCTTTATCTCCTCGCCGTAGAGTGAGTCGGGGGATCTGTGGAGCTGCTCGATATATTCGTGGTGGTTCTTTCTTATCTGCGGGTCGAAGCGCGAGATTAAGAGCATGGCTATGCTTGAGCACTGGTCGCTCGCACGTTCGAGATACGTGAGGGTTTCAATGAACAAGATACCTGCCTGAATAGTGCACTGCCCGGTCTTAAGCCTGTTGATGTGGCTGTCGCGGAGGTACTGAACCATATCGTCTATTACCTCCTCGAACGGCTCCACGCGCTTTGCAAGCTCAATATCGTCCTCGAGGAACGCCTTGACGGTCAGGTCTATAATATCGTCCACAGCCTTCAGAATTGTCGAAAGTTCTTTTATCGCTATCGGAGAGAAGGAGAGCTTTTCACTGTTGATTTCCTGTGCGAACTCGTTTATGTTCGTAGCATAGTCGCCGATTCGCTCGAAGTCAGTGGAGGTCTGAATCATAATGTTGACGATCTCGTTCTGCTCGTCCGACTGTATATTTTTCGACAGGTCGACAAGGAAGTTTTCAACGGTGTCCGTTATCGAGTCGAGCTTTTCCTCACGCGTGTCTATGCCGACCGATATCTCCTCGCTGTAATTCTGAAGCTGGGAAATACTGTCGCTGAAGTTGCTGCGCGCAATCGTTCCCATGATACCGATCACGTTTTTGGCTTCGGAAATTGCAATATGGGGGACCACGTAGAGCTTGTCGTCAAGTGCGGTGAGGGCTGCGGAATAGTCGTCCTTGACCTCTTCTTTTTTGCTGTCGGGCTTGACGATCAGGTATGTGATTTTTACAAGGACATTTGTAAACGGAAGCAGCACAACCGCCGTGACAAGGTTGAATACGGTCTGGAAATTAGCGATGTCACCGCTGTCCACTATCTTGCCCCACATATCCGGGAACACACCGCACACCTTGAGCAGCGTCATTATCACCATAAAGAGAATCGTACCGATTACGTTGAACACGATGTGCGCGATACCTGTTCTCTTTGCGTCCTTGGACGAGCCGATTGAGCAGACCATGGCTGTAGTCACGCAGGTGCCGAGGTTGATACCCATTATAATCGGGTAAACAAGGTTCATCGTCATGACGCCGGTAACGGAGAGCGCCTGAAGCATACCGACCATCGCCGAGGAGGACTGGACTATCATGGTTAGCACAAGACCGGTCAGAATACCGACAATAGGCATATCGGTAAATCCGCTGATGATATTGGCAAACGCCTCGGACTCTGCGAGAGGTTCAACGGAGCTTGTCATTGACATAAGACCGGTGAAAAGTACGCCGAAGCCCACAAAAATCTCACCGACAGTCTTGGTGTTGTTTTTCTTGATAAACATTATGAGTATAATGCCGATGATCATCGCAAGGGGCGCAAGGGTTGAGGCATTGAAGAACTGAAGGATAAAGTTGCCGGAGGAGTCGACATCCATAAGTCTGATGATCTGAGCCGTTATTGTCGTTCCGATATTCGCACCGAGAACTATACATACAGCCTGCTTGAGGTTGAGAACTCCGGCGGTGATAAGACCTACCGTAATAACGATCGTTGCCGTGGACGACTGAATGACCGCAGTGACGAGCGCACCGGTGAGCACTCCCATGAATGCGTTTGAAGCTACTTTTTCAAGT
Organism: Eubacteriales bacterium; assembly: GCA_051893885.1. Taxonomy (GTDB): domain Bacteria; phylum Bacillota; class Clostridia; order Oscillospirales; family CAG-272; genus UMGS1696. Next base: position 1,319 of record JBJFHS010000151.1, on the reverse strand, counting down.
ACACGCTTCAGTGCGGTACCGGAGGCGTTCTTCAGGCCGGCGCTCATGATTTCCATACCGTAGAGGAACATGGCAAGACCGCCGAGCAGTGTGATAACCGTGAAGATTGTCATAATTTTTACTCCCAAAAACCGATTCGGTATTGACCGGTCAAACTTCCATACGTAAAAACGCGAACCGTGCCGAATCATAAATTTTTATAAACCATCGTACGCTTTTAATATAACATTTTGACGCAGAGTAAATGTATCTTAATGTTGAATTGGTTGTTAACAAATAGTTAAATGTAAAATATAAGTAAAACCGCACTCCGAAAAGCCGAAATACGGAATTGATTCATCCGTGTCAATCGGGCCTGGCGGAGTGCGGCTGAGGAGGCTTGTTATTTAAAGGTTATCTCGCGTTTGTGTCACATCCGCAGTTTTTCGCGGAGGAGGCGTCGAGGATAAAGGATTCGCAGTCGGTGCACTGGATAACGGTGGGATTGGACTCATGTGTGCCTACGGTGATTTTGTCGAGAGCACAGTATTCGCTGGATTTCGCGTGGTTTGCGCACTGTTTAACGGTACAGGAGATAGCGTGATTGGGCTTTTTGATTTCTTCCATTATAACATCCGCCTTTTGTATAGATTTTTGAAAGCTGTATCAAATGCCGCCCGACAAATATAAAACGAATGTATCGGTGCGGTATTTTCAAGCTTACGGTTATTATAATGCCCGTTTTTTCGCCGTTTATGTATCCGCAGACAAAAAATCAGGGGGATTTTATTGCTGTCCGAGCAGTGGCTGACTGAGCAGTGGCTGACCGAGCAGTGGCTGACCGAGCATCGAGAGCACTTTTTCGTATTCCTCAGCGTCGTCTTCGGCAGAAATCACACTCGGATGCCAGTATCCGCCGTCACTGTAGCTTTTCAGCGGAGTCAGTGTGTAATTGACGCTTTCGATATTTCCGTCGTCAATAATCAGCTCCACCCCGAGCAGCGCGGAGTATTTTTCCGAGTATTTGTCTTTTCCGTCAATCAGCACCCCGAGAGAGTACGCGATAAATCCGCCGTTGTATGCTTCGGCAGGCTCTATCTTCTGGTAATTTGTTCCGACTACAAGGTCAGCGCCGGCGTCGACAAAAGAGCGGAAGGTATTTGCTTTGTTTTCGTCGTCATCTTCCCCTCCGCTGATGCAGACAACCACAAAATCGTTTGACTCTGAGGCTTTTTCAATCCACGATATGATTCCTGGGACGTTTTCCTGACGGTATGCACAGGGGTATATTCCAATTTTCACCCCACCCTCAACCGTATAGTAAATCGCCCTGCCTGAGT
>JBJFHS010000150.1:0-13764 GCA_051893885.1 Eubacteriales bacterium | reverse complement strand
ACGGCTATCTCGAGCAGGGTCTCGGCGGTCCCTGCGAGCTCGCTCAACTACTTCTAAGGTCGAGGATGTCTAAATCCACCCGCGAGGCAAGCTGACCCGTCCGAAGTGATACCGCCACCACACGCACTTCACCTAAAAAGATAACCCATTTTGAAGTTCTTGCCAAGCTTCTTACAAGAAGCGCCCCGTTCCCCTTTCCATCGATTCACACTAAACAACAGGAGATAGTATAAATGAATATATGGCATGATATGGAGCCGGATAAGGTTTCGGCGGAGTCGTTTCCTGCGGTCATCGAGATAACCAAGGGAAGCAAAATAAAGTATGAGCTTGATAAGAGTACGGGGCTGCTCCGGCTGGATAGGATTCTGCACACCTCGACGCACTACCCCGCGAACTACGGATTCATTCCGCTGACTTACGCTGACGACGACGACCCGCTCGACGTGCTTGTGCTGTGCTCCGAGCAGATTCTGCCTATGACAATAGTAGAGTGCTATCCGATAGGCGTCATAAAAATGATAGACAACGGCAGACTCGACGAAAAAATCATCGCGATTCCCTTCACCGACCCGTATTACAACACCTACCGCTCGATTTACGACATTCCGCCGCATATTTTCGACGAGATGAAGCACTTCTTCACGGTCTATAAGGCTCTTGAGAACAAAAAGACCGCGGTTGACGAGCTCGGCGGCGTGGACGAGGCGAAAAAGATAATCGAAAACTGCATCAGAAATTACAGAGAGAAAAAAGACGGGCTGATAAAGCACTGAAGCCCGGACGGATGTGACAGGATAAAATAAAAAATTATGTTTATAGATAAAATCAAAATTTACGTAAAAGCAGGAAACGGCGGAAACGGAGTGGTCTCGTTCAGGCGTGAAAAATACGTCGCGAAGGGCGGCCCTGACGGTGGAGACGGAGGAAACGGCGGAAACATTGTATTTCGCATCGACGAAGGCTCAAACACCCTGCTCGCGTTCAGATACAAGCGGAAATTCGTCGCTGAGAACGGCGGAGACGGCGCAGGTGCCAAATTCCACGGCGCAAACGGAGAGGACACCGTAATCCTCGTGCCGCGCGGAACACTGATTAAGGACGCGGAAAGCGAAAAAATCATCCACGATATGTCGGGGGACGAGGACTATATCCTCTGCCGCGGCGGCCGTGGAGGCTGGGGAAACCGCCATTTCGCAACTCCAACGCGCCAGATTCCCCGATTCGCAAAAGCCGGACTGCCGGGCGAGGAGAGAGAAATCATACTTGAATTAAAGATGATAGCCGACGTCGGACTTGCCGGACTTCCCTCCGCCGGAAAATCGTCGCTCCTTGCCGCGCTGTCCTCCGCCAGACCGAAAATCGCCGACTACCACTTCACCACGCTCGAGCCGAACCTCGGGGTTGTCTCAACGGGCGGCGAGTCGGGCTTTGTCATGGCGGACATTCCCGGGCTTATCGAGGGTGCCTCCGAGGGTGCGGGACTCGGCCACAACTTCCTGCGCCACATCGAGAGGTGCCGTATGCTCGTTCAGGTGGTCGACATTTCTGGTCAGGAGGGACGGACGCCGCTTGAGGACTTTGAGACCATCTCCTCGGAGCTTGAAAAATTCTCACCCTCCCTTGCGGCAAAACCGAGAATCGTCGCGGCGAACAAGGCCGATATGCTCGTGAACGGCGAGGACGAATTTGCGTTGATACCCGAAGTCAGCGAGGAGTGCGCGGAGCTTGAAAAACGCTGCCGTGAGCTCGGATACGAAGTCGTGTACATCTCCGCTTTCCTCAAGGAGGGACTGAAGCAGCTCGTCGACAGAATCGCTCAGTCTCTGCGTGAACTGCCGCCCGTCACGGTATACGAGGACGAAATCGAGCCGGAAGAGGACAAGGTCGACCTCAGCGGAGTGGAAAACGTCACAATTTCACGCGCTCCCGACGCCGCCTACGTTCTCGAGGGTCAGTGGGTCGACGCCCTTGTCAATCGTGTGAACTTCAACGACAGAGAGTCGCTCATGTATTTTGAACGCTCCCTCACAAAGTCCGGCCTCATCGACAGGCTCAGAAAATTCGGCTGCTCCGACGGCGACATGGTGCGTATCGGCGACATCGAGTTTGAATTCATCAACTGATTTTTGTTTGAGACCGCCGCACAGATAAGCCGGAATCCGCATTATTTTGACTTTTTCCCCACTAAATTGCGCCAATGCAAAAATATCTGTTGACAAAGCTGTCAAAACCTTTTATTATTTGATTTACGGAAATGTAAACGTTTTCATAACGCAGAAATATATAAAAACGTTGGATTATTTGCAGTAAATAAACTTATCAAAAAAAGGTAAAGGACATGAAAAAACATTTGTCAGCAGCAATTTTAGCTATATCCGCCGCTTTGCTTCTGTCGTCGTGCTCGGAAAACACCGAAAACGCCGCAGAAAACGACAGCGACACCGCACCTCAGACCGAACAGAGCACATCCGCCGAAAGTGATGCTTCTTCCGAGACCGCAGAAGAAGAAACAGAGTCCGAATATGACGACGACCTTGAGGAATATGACTTCAACGCGGAAGACTTTAAAATCCAGACATTTGAAGACGTCAACATTCACAACAGAGTGGAAGCGGAAATGGACGGCACCCTTCTGAACGACGCCATATACCAGCGCAACAGACTCATTGAGGAGAGATTCAACGTCTGCATAAAAGAGGTGCTGACCGCAAACTACAGCCACGACCAGTCTAAAAGCATCCTGATTGCGGGTGACGCGGACGCATTTGACCTGTTTTCCGAACGCTGCTCCGACGCTCTTTCAAACTGGCAGGAGGGACTTGTTTATTCCTACGAAGACATTCCCGTTATAGATCTGTCAAAGCCGTACTGGAGTCAGAGCATGAACAAATCCATAACCTTAGCCGGACAGCAGTATGTCGCGCTCGGTGCGTTCAACCTCAACACCTACGACATAACCCACACCGTGCTGTTCAACAAGGAAATGTTCGATATGTTCACGCTTGAAAATCCCTACGACCTCGTCAACGAAGGCGAATGGACTTTCGACAAAATGCAGGAAATGATGACACTTGTCATTTCGGATCTGGACGGAAACGGAACGATGGACGGAAACGACAGGTACGGCTATGTTGCGGGCCCGAAGCAGGTATTGCCGTCGTTCTGGATTGCGGCGGACACTCTTTCCATCGGCAAGGACGAGAACGACATCCCCTGTCTCGCGATGAACGACGAACACTTTATCGACGCGTTCAACAAAATATTCAGTATGCTGTGGGACGGCGGAACTTACTATATGCCTCAGGACACGTGGACCGACGTGCCGCAGGAGGGAATTGATATGTTCGCAAACAATCAGTCCCTGTTTATCGACGTGACGCTGTTCGCGATAGAGCGCATGAGAAACATTGAAACCGACTTCGGCATCCTGCCCTACCCGAAGTACGACGAAAATCAGAGCAGCTACGTCTCGAGAACCGAGTATTACTGGACGTTCCAGGTTCCCGTTATCAGCAAAAACCTCGAAAAAGCGGGAGTTATGCTCGAAGCGCTCAACAGTTATTCGGCAAAAATCGTCATTCCCCCGTACTACGAGCTGGCTCTGAAGAAGAAAATCTCCCGCGACAATGAATCCCAGGAGATGCTCGACATAATTCTAAGCACCGCCGTAATCGACCTCGGGGACACGATCCTGTGCGCCAACATCCGCGACGGATTCATGAAGCCCATGTTTGAAAAAAACGACAGAAACATCGTCTCCAAATTTACGATGTCTGAGCGAATCCTGAAAAAATTCATAGAAGGAATCCCGCAGAACAGCGAAGAATAAGGGAACGAGGGGAGAACGGGGACGCTTCTTGTAAGAAGCTTGGCAAGAACTTCAATCGGTTGTTATCATTTATTGTTTAGTGCGTGTGGTGGCGGAATCACTTCGGACTGGTCAGCTGGCCTCGCGGGCGTGATATAGACATCCTCGACCTTAGAAGTAGTTGAGTGAGCTCGCAGGGACCGCCGAGACCCTGCTCGAGACAGCCGTATGGAATACCCTGATTTCGTAGCTTAATAATAAAGAAATACTGACTCGCGTCGTCTTTTAGCGAACAAACAATTCAGTCAGCTGCGAAACTGGCAATTTAGTTGTTCTTCAAAAAGCACGCGAGTCAATATTTTTTATAAATTTAAGTTAAAGCGTCAGCGTTCCCTGTCTCTCACATCACAACTATACGATTTTGTAGAACAGCACAACGCCGCTTCTCTTGGGCAGAGTGATTCTGAGGCCGGAATTCAGCTCATCGGAGGTCATTCTGAAGGTCTCGCCTGTGGAGGAATTTTCAAAGAGGTATTCCCTGCCGTTTTCCGTGTGCGGATGGGCGGTGAATTCGCTGTCGGGGGAGAAATTATTTCGGATGAACTGAACAAATCCCTCTCCTCTGTCGGAGTCGTCGAACTGGCAGACGTACCAGTCGGACGTATCCTTGCGGCACTCGGTCAGGGGATAGTAGTCTCCGTCGAGGGTCAGCTTTGCGGCGCGTCTCCAGATTTTTTCGGCAGCAATCGAGCGGGCGAATTCCTCATCCGGCGCGTTGAACCACGTCATGTACGTCACTGCGGGAACCATCGCGTTCTGGAACGAGAACTCGTCGTTGTTCACCCACTCCCCTCCGTCTGCCGCGACAGATTCGTTGTCCCACGACATATTGTGCGAGCGGAAATACGGTATCCACTCGTGCATTTCGCAAAACTGCTTCTGCTTGATGGCGTGCCAGCCGTATCCTACATCTGTGTAATGCAGTGGAACGGCTCGGCGCATGGTTTCGAGGTCGTTTCTTCTTCCGCCGGACGCGCAGGAGTCGATCCAGAGCCCCGGATTGCGGAAAATCAGCTCGTCCCAGTATCTGAGATACCCCTGAACGTGGAGATTTTCAATCGCGCCGATGCGGTCTTCTTCCTCCGCAAGCGTCCAGCACATCTTCGGGTCAAAGTTGAAGTCCTGCCGGTAGACCCTGATGTGGCCCTCTTTTATGATTGAGTCCACCCGCTCGATAAGCCAGTCGCACGCTTCTTTTATGCCGAGATTCAGCAGATGGTTGCCGTGCTCACCCTTTGACTCGTCTCTCTCGCAGATGAGCCAGTCGTGGTGTTCCTCGTGAAGCTCCGTACCGGGGACGACTCTCTCCGGCTCAAACCAGACCAGCAGCCTGATTCCGTTTTTGCCGCACGCCTCGCCTATCGGAGCAAAGCCGTTCGGGAATCTGTCGGGGTCGGGCTTCCAAGTTCCGGTGTGAGGCCAGTCGTAATCGCACTTATACCATCCGGCGTCAATCCACCAGATATCGGGCTTCAGGCCGCGGTTTATGTAGTCATAAATTGCGCTGACCTGATTTTCCTCGGTTGCGGCGGTGTGTTCGGGCTTTCCTTCGCAGTTCCAGTGGTGCAGGCAGAGCGCGGGCTCTATCGGGCGTCCGTTTTCCCTCGGCAGGATGTGCGCCATGTACCAGCGTCTCCAGATATTTCGCGAGCGGTCCTCGTCACCGTCCGTGAACATGAGGGTCAGCCTCGGCGTGCGCATTGTCTCGCCCGGGTGGATTTTCATATTGCATCTGAGCTGGCCGCAGCGGTATTCGACTCCGTTTTCGCTTCGGTTTACCACGGCTTTCCACATATGCGGCCATCCGACTGCGGCGCGGCAGACAAAACCGTCGAACACGAGCTTCATATACGGAAAAGCTCCGCGGCATGAGGTTCCGTCAATGGGGTTTATCTGAATTCCGCCGTCTTTAAGTTCATCTCTGAACCACTCGTAGCCGTCCTCGCCGCAGGTGTCGCCGTTTCCGTGGACGAACTCCCTGAAGCAGCCCGAAATTTCGCCGCCGAGCATAATTTCCGAGAGAACGGGGGTGTCCTCTTTTCCATTATTTGTAAATTCTGCGGTCCACTCGGAAACGGCAAAGTCGCGGTACTCGAGGTGCGTCGCCTTGATCTCAAGACCGCATTCATCGCACACTCCGGTGTAGGTATACCTCGTGATGTTCGAGTCGACGATTTCCCTCTCAGAGCTGCGCCGGAAAAAATCGGGAATCCCGCAAAATTTCTTATCCCCGATCCTAAAACTCAGCGGAATTTCATCAAACATTTTCTCCGTATCGTTCGACGGATGCACAAACGCTTTCTCCATAAGCGCCATATCCGCCGCAGTGGTTCTACAGTTCATGATTCCATCTCCTTTTTTTACAAAATATTATGTGATGTGGAGTGGGAGAACGGGGGACGCGGACGCTTCTTGTAAGAAGCTTGGCAAGAACTTCATACATTGTTATCATTTATTGTGAAGTGCGTATGATATAGGTATCACTTCGGACGAGTCAGCTGGCCTCGCGGGGGGATTTAGCGATCCTCGACCTCAGAAAGGGTGAAGTGAGCTCGCAGGGACCGCCGAGACCCTGCTCGAGATAGCCGGATAGGACACCGTGATTTCATAACTTGGATTGTTCTTAATACTGACTCGCGTGCATGGTGGAGGATAACTTGATTTATAGTTTGCAACTGAACAATAAATGATAAAAACAGATTGAAGTTCTTGCCAATGACGAAGTCATTATGCTTCATTTCAAGAAGTGTCCGTCTCCCCTGCGTCTCCCCTCGTCCCCCACCTCATAGGCTTCAGTTCGTGGTTTTTGCGGTTTTTTTGTTGAAATGGGCGAGCTGTTCGGTTAGGTGCTTGTTTTCTTCGCTTGTCAGGTCGGGGTCACTTTCTGCCGTCTTTCTGGCGTAGTGGGAGGCCCGCTCGATGAGGTTGGCGTCGGTGCAGGAGGAGGCCAGCTTGAAATTCATCTCACCGCTCTGACGGATCATGCCGCTTTCATTGAAAAAGTCTCCCGGACCCCTCTGCTCAAGGTCGTACTCGGCAATCTCAAAACCGTCAGTCGTGCTTTTTATCGCTCTGAGCCTGTCCAGCGCGCCCGGGTCCTTTGTGTCCGACACGAGGATGAAGTACGATTTCAGACTGCTCCGCCCTACCCGGCCCCTGAGCTGATGCAGCTGCGACAGACCGAACCTCTCCGCGTTTTCCACAATCATCAGCGTGGCGTTCGGGACGTTCACCCCAACCTCGATGACAGTTGTAGAGACAAGCACATCCACCTCACCCGCCTCGAAGGCTTTCATGACCTCCTCCCGGGTTGCTGTTTTCATTTTTCCGTGAATCAGCCCGATTTTCAGCTCCGGCAGCGCTTCTGCGAGGTATTCCGCGGTGGTTTCGGCTGCTTTTAGCGGGAGCGCGGGCTCTTTTTTTGCTTCCCCGCCGATCAAGTCGATGTCCCCGATGTTCTCCGCGTCCTGCTCTACCGCCTCGGCTTCCTCAACCGCGGGACAGACGACGTAGCTCTGGTGGCCCTCGTCAGCCTGCTTTTTTATGAACGCGTTTAGCCGTGCGCGGTAGCTTTCGTTCACGATAAACGTGTCGACCTTCTGCCTGCCGCGTGGGAGCTCGTCAATCCGCGAGACGTCGATGCTGCCGTAGGTGACAAGCGTCATCGTGCGGGGTATCGGCGTCGCGCTCATCACAAGGCAGTGGACGTCCTCGGCTTTCTCGAAAAGTGCGGCCCTCTGCATGACTCCGAAGCGGTGCTGCTCGTCTATCACGGCGAGTCCGAGGTTTTCAATCTCAACCCCGTCCGATATAAGTGCCTGCGTTCCGATCACTACATCGACCCGATTCATGGGATTTGCGCCGGTCAGGCCCTCTGAAATCAGCGTTTTCGCCTTTTTTTTGGTCGAGCCGGTGAGAAGTGCGCAGCTGATTCCGAGCGGGGTGAACAGCCTGTCAAAGTCCGCGGCGTGCTGTTCGGCTAAAATTTCGGTCGGAACCATGACTGCGGCGCGGTATCCGTTTTTTACGGCGGCATATACTGCTGCGGCGGCTACTACAGTCTTTCCGCTTCCAACATCCCCCGTCAGTATGCGGTTCATAAGGCTCTCCCCCGCCATATCCGATATGATTTCGGAGACGCAGCGCTTCTGAGCCCCGGTGAGCTCATACGGCAGCGACGAGACAAATTCCCCGATTCCGGTGTCATGCAGGCGGATGTAATTTTTTCGCCGCGAATTTTTCCCCTTCACCGCGAGGGACAGCATCATCAGATACAGCTCGTCGAACACAAGCCTGCGCTTTGCCTTTTCGATTGCGGAGACGGTGTCGGGGCGGTGGATAGTGTTCAGCGCGTAGGAATACGTTGGCAGGGACAGCTCGGTCAGCGCGTCGTGCGGAAGAAACTCGAAAAGCTCCCCCGCGGCTGTTCTGAGTGCTTCGGCGACGATTCCCGTCATGAATTTCTGCTTCAGTCCGGCGCTGAGCGGATAGACCGGCACGATATCGGGGAGCGGTGCGTCGGCATAATACGGCTCGGTTATCGGATTCGACATTTGCAGAGAACCGTGCTCGCTTGTTATTCTGCCGAAGAAGCGGAACACCGACCCCGTATGCATCGTGTTTTTCAGATACTGCTGATTGAAGTAGGTTATCTGAACCGCGCCGGTCTCGTCGAAGGCTTTGAGCTTCATTATCGTCATTCCGCGGCGCACCATTTTCATGCTCGGCTCGGCGGAAACCGTGAGAATGACGGAAAACGGACCCTTTTCACCATCAACTGCCTTTTCTTTGATTTCCGCGACGGTATGAGTGTCTCCGCGGTTCTGATACGCCCTCGGATAGCAGCAGATGAGGTCGCCGAGGGTCTCTATCCCCATCGAGAGCAGCGCCTTTTCCCTCGCCTCCCCGACTCCCTTCAGCGATGACACAGGTCTGTCAAGTGCGTTTTTGATATTCTGTTCACTGTTCATTCTGTTTCATTCTTACAATAAATTTTTTCGTTGTTTTAATATTAGCATAACTTATGATATATTTCAAGCAAAAAATGTTTTTTCGGAAAATTATGTGCGCGCGTGAAATAGTAAAAAAATCTCAGAAAAATTAATAAATTCATCTTGACAATTTTTTTTTGATGTGATACAATTAAGCCATCTTAAAGCAAAGGATTCACAGTAATGAAAAACATTATCTCGGCAGCTGTATATTATTATTACTCTTACTTTTTTACCTCACAGGAATAAGTAAGAGTGTTTGTGCCGAAATTTTGTTTTAGAAAATTATAGAAATATAGTTAAAACGGGACTTTCAGTATCAACACTGGAATTTCCCGTTTTTCTTTTTTGCTATAACGGTTACTTTCACTCCTCGCTCAAGAAAATTAATTATATAAAGGATAAGGGAAAACAAAATGATTGCAGTATTGAAAAACGGAGTTACACAAAAGCAGCTGGACAGCTTCTGCGACTGGATAAAGGCTCAGGGAGTCGGAGTTCACATTTACACCGGCGAATTTCAGACAGTTGTCGGTCTTATCGGCGACACATCCAAAATCGACGCGGAGATGCTCAACGGCCTCGACATCGTTGAAAGCGTAAAGAGAATTTCCGACCCATTCAAGAGCGCGAACAGAAAATTCCACCCGGACGACTCCGTGATCGACATTTCGGGAAAAACCACCGTCGGAGGAAATATCTTTGCGGTCATCGCGGGACCCTGCTCAGTTGAAAACGAGGCGCAGATTCTCGAGGTCGCACGTGCGGTCAAGAAATCAGGAGCCACAATGCTCAGAGGCGGCGCGTTCAAACCCCGCACTTCCCCCTACGATTTCCAGGGACTCAGAGCGGACGGAATTGAGCTCCTTCTTGAAGCCAAAAAGGACACGGGACTGCCGATCGTCACCGAAATCATGAACGCAAATCACCTCCCGCTGTTTGAAAATGTCGACGTAATTCAAGTCGGTGCGAGAAATATGCAGAACTTCGAGCTTCTCAAGGAGCTTGGCAAAACCAACAAGCCGATTCTGTTGAAGCGCGGCCTCGCAAACACACTCAAAGAGCTCCTTATGAGCGCGGAATACATCATGGCGGGCGGAAACGAAAACGTAATTCTCTGCGAACGCGGCGTCAGAACCTTCGAGACCTACACAAGAAACACCCTCGACCTCTCCGCAGTCCCGATGCTGCAGGAACTCAGCCACCTCCCCGTCATAGTTGACCCCAGCCACGCAACAGGAACCTCAAAACTTGTAAAGCCCATGGCTCTTGCGGCAGCTGCCTGCGGTGCGGACGGAGTTATGATCGAGGTTCACAACAATCCCCGCGCTGCTCTCTGCGACGGAGCTCAGTCACTCACACCCGAACAGTTCGACGACGTAATGCGCAGCACCAGACGTGTTCTGAATGCTCTCAAAGAGGAGGAATAAAACATGACGGTAGGAATTATAGGCCTCGGACTGATCGGCGGTTCGATGGCTCGGGCTTACAAGGCCAAGGGAAACACCGTCCTCGGCTGCGACATCAACAGCGTAGTTCTCAGCTGGGCCAAGCTCGACAACATAGTCGACGACGACCTCACACCCGAAAACACCGGGGACTGCGACCTCATCCTCATCGCAATCACACCCAAGAGCGCAGGAGAATGGCTCACGAACAACGCGCAGTACATCTCAAAGGACGCCCTCGTCATCGACCTGTGCGGAACAAAACGCTATATCTGCTCCGTCGGATTCGCAGAAGCGGAAAAATACGGCTTTACATTTGTCGGCGGTCACCCGATGGCAGGCTCTCACCTCGGCGGAATCAAAAACTCCCGCGCGGATCTGTTCAAGGATGAGACAATCGTGATCGTCCCCCCGTGCAGAGACGACATCGCGCTGTACGACAGAGTCAAGAAAGCCCTCGCTCCGGCTGAATTCGCCCGCGTCACATACACCACAGCCGAAGAACACGACGCGATGATCGCATACACCTCCCAGCTCGCACACGTCGTGTCAAACGCATTCGTAAAAAGCCCCCGCGCGCAGCACCACAGCGGAATTTCAGCCGGCAGCTACCGCGACCTCACCCGCGTGGCTCAGCTCGACGAAAATATGTGGACGGAGCTGTTCATCGAAAACCGCGAGAACCTGTCCGCAGAGCTTGAACTGATTATAAACTCACTTAAAGAATACAAGGACGCAATCGACAGCGAAAACGCGGAAGAACTGCATAGGCTCCTCCACGACGGCTGCGTTGCAAAGAAAAACGCCGACGGCTGATTTAAAATTACTGATAAAATGAAAACTACGATAGATGCAGGCAGCTATAAAATAGTTGTAGAAAAAAATTCGCTTGATTCATTCGGCGAGCAGGTGAAAAACGAGCTCGGTGTGTGCCGCGCGCTGATTGTGTCCGACGACCGGATTCACTCTCTTTATGGTGAGCGGACGAGGAAAAGTCTGATTGACGCGGGATTCGATTTAGCCGAAGATTTTGTCTTCCCGCACGGCGAAAAAAGCAAGTGTCTCGGCGTTCTCGAGCAGATTGTACGTCACGCGGCGCAGGAAAAACTCACAAGGCGGGACATGATCATCGCGCTCGGCGGCGGAGTTACGGGAGATATGGCGGGATTTGCGTCCGCTGTGTACCTCAGAGGAATCAGATACGCCTCCGTCCCGACCTCGCTTCTCTCAATGGTTGACTCCTCGGTCGGCGGAAAAACGGCTGTCGACATTCCCGAGGGTAAAAATCTTGTCGGCGCGTTCCATCAGCCCTCGTTTGTTCTGAGCGACACGGAGCTTTTGAAAACTCTGCCCGATGAATATTTATACGACGGCATGGCTGAGGTTATCAAATACGGCGTGCTCGGAAACGCGGATTTGTTTGAGCTGCTCGAAAAGTCCGATTCGCTTCACGACGACATCGACGACATTGTCTGCGCGTGCGTAAGAGACAAAAGAGATATCGTTTCGCGCGATTTCACCGACAAAGGAGAGCGTCAGAAGCTGAATCTGGGTCACACCATCGGTCACAGCATCGAGCTCCTCTCTGATTTCGGCATTTCGCACGGACACGCGGTCGCTTCCGGTATGTACCTCATCACAAAATGCGCGGTCTCCGGCGGTCTGTGCGATGAAAAAGCACTCGCGCGTCTTGAGACTGTGTTGAAAAAATATTCGCTTGACCCGTTTATTTATACAAAATTTGATCTGGACAGTCTCGTCGAAGCGGCTTCACACGACAAAAAAATGTCGGGAGACAAAATCACGCTCGTTGTCCCGAAAAAAATCGGCGAATGCGAGCTTTGCAAAATGGACTTTGTTGACCTGAAAAAATTCGTCGCAGTGGGGTTCTGAGCCATGAAAATCACACTTTGCAAGCCATGCCCGCACGGTGAAATCGACTCGATTCCGTCAAAATCCTACGCTCACCGTGCTCTGATATGTGCCGCACTAGCCGACAGCACTACAAAAATAGAGTGCTCGAGGACAAACCGCGATATCGATGCAACCGTGTCGTGTCTGCGTTCGCTCGGCGCAAAAATCGACTATTCCGACGGAATTTTCACCGCAGAACCGATAAAAAACGCCCCGGAATCCGCTCTGCTGCACCCGGGAGAGTCCGGCTCAACGCTGCGGTTCCTCCTTCCCGTGGTGGCCGCACTCGGAGTGGAGACCGAATTTGTGACCGAGGGAAGGCTTCTCTCACGTCCGCTGTCCCCGCTGTCAGACGAGCTCATCCGTCACGGCGCGAAAATCACCTCCCCTCCGCTCAGAATCAGCGGCAGAATCAGCGGCGGCAGGTACTCTTTCGACGGCTCGGTTTCCTCCCAGTTCACGACGGGACTGATGCTCGCTCTCCCTATCATCGAAAAAAGCGTAGAAGACAATAGCATTGAGCAATGCAGCATTGAACTGACCGGCAAAATCGAGTCAAAGCCATACATCGACCTGAGCCGCGCGGTTCTTGAAAAATTCGGCGTGAAAACCGAGTCCGACGGCAGCGCATATATAATAAAAGGAAGATTTTCGTCGCCGGAATACGTCCGTGTCGAGGGAGACTGGTCAAACGCGGCGTTCATGCTGTGCGCGGGAGCTCTCTCGGAGGGCGGTATCACGGTTCGCGGACTCGACCAAAACTCAACTCAGGGAGACAAAAAAATCGTTGAGATACTCGAAAAGTTCGGCGCGGCGGTCGAGGTATGCGATGGCTCCGTCACCGTCAGAAAGCGCGGGATGAGAGGAATCACAATCGACGCCGCAGACATCCCCGACCTCGTCCCCGTGATTTCCGTCGTAGCATCGGCAGCGGAGGGCGACACCGTCATCGAAAACTGCTCCCGACTGAGGCTCAAGGAAAGCGACAGGGTCGAGTCGGTCTGCGCAATGATAACCTCACTCGGCGGAGAAATCGAAAGCGTCGGCGACAGCATCGTAGTTCACGGCAGAAAGGCGTTTTCACGCAGAGGGGAGACCGAAATCGACTCGTACAACGACCACAGAATCGTCATGTCCGCGGCGGTGGCTTCGATTCTGTTCGACGGATGTGTGACAATCGACGGCTGCGAGGCTGTGTCGAAATCATACCCCGACTTCTTCGACGACTTCGGCAGACTGTGCGTAAGCCATCAGGACAGATAACAATGCTCGAATTCAATTAAAAAAACGGAGACTGAAAAGTGACCTCTTACGGAAAAAATATAAAAATCGAAGTGTTCGGCGGCTCGCACGACAGCGAAATCGGGATAAAAGCCGAGGGAATCCCCGCCGGAATAACGGTCGACACAGAGCGGCTGAACAAATTCATGCAGAGGCGCGCTCCCGGGCAGAGCAAGCTGACAACATCGCGCAAGGAGCCCGACGTGCCGGAGTTCGTCAGCGGATTTGACGGAAGCACTACAAACGGAGAGCCGCTTGA
>JBJFHS010000149.1:0-3483 GCA_051893885.1 Eubacteriales bacterium | reverse complement strand
GGGGATTTCATATTTTTGCTCGAGGAGACTTGCGCAGAGCCGCTCAAATCCGATTGAGAAGCCGACCGCGGGGATGCTTTCGCCGAGGAATTTGCCGATTAAGTTGTCGTAACGTCCGCCGCCTCCGATTGCACCCTTGAAATCCGGGCTTGAAATCTCGAAAACGGTGCCGGTGTAATATCCCTGACCGCGCACGAGGGTCATGTCGTACGTCACCTCAAAGCCGTCGGCGAGCGAATTTGCCGCGTCCATTATTTTTCTGAGGTTGTCGATGCTCTCGAGCTTTCCGCACAGAGCCTCCGCGTCGTTGAGGGTGAACGGGGTTTTGCTTACGGCTCCGATGAGCTTGTCCACGTTGGCGGAATCGAAGCCCTTGTCGAGAAGCTCGTTTCTGACGCCGTCGAAGCCGATTTTGTCGAGCTTATCGAGCGAAATGCAGACGGAATCGCAGTCGTTTTCGGCAAAATCCGCGCCCATTATGATTGCTTTAAGCAGGCGGCGGTCGTTGATTCTGATGCCGAAGCGGGTGAAGCCGATGTTGTGCAGAGCCTTTGCCGTCGTCGTGATGAGCTCGACCTCAGCCGTCCACGAATCCGAGCCGATTATGTCGATGTCGCACTGATAAAACTCGCGCATTCTGCCTTTCTGCGGGCGTTCGGCGCGGTAGACCCGGTCGATCTGGATGACCTTGAAGGGATTTTGCAGCTTTGCGCGGTTGTTCGCGTAATATCTTGTCAGCGGGAGCGTCAGATCGTAGCGGAGCCCCATGTCGGACAGCTCTTTTTCGTCTCCCGAGGCGATAGCTTCGTCGAGTTTTTCGCCGCGCTTCATTATTTTAAAAATCAGGTTGAGGTTTTCGCCGCCGTCGCTCTTGTCGAGGTTTTCGATGTCCTCGATAATCGGGGTGGAGATTCTCTCAAAGCCGCACGAGCGATAGGTTTCAAGTATGGTTGACTGGAGGTAATCGCGGATGAGCACCTCGTTCGGGAGGTAATCCGCCGTGCCTTTTACGGGTGTGATTTTCATGTTTTTGTCCTTTTAAAGTATTATAATGTTATATTGTATAATATTTTGGCGGTGTTGTCAAGGAGTAAATGCGTGTATTAATTTTAAGATTATTTATTCCCCGCCAGCAGCCGGAGCGCGTCGTAAATTCCCGTCAGCGGAATAAGCTCGACACCGGATTCCCGCAGTGCGTCGGCGTTTTTCACGGCGGATTTTTTCGGCAGCGCGATTTTTGTAAAGCCGAGACGGTAAGCCTCGTTTACCCGCTGTTCGATCGACGCGACGGAGCGGAATTCACCCGAGAGACCCACCTCGCCGAAAGCTATCACGTCGTCCGGCACGGGTAGGTCGCGGAGGGACGAAATCATCGCAAGGCAGGCGGCGGCGTCGATTGCGGGCTCGTCCAGCCTCAGTCCGCCGATGACGTTGAGATACACGTCGCACGCGGAAAATTTCAGCCCGAGCCGTTTTTCAAGCACCGCGAGCAGCAGGCACATCCTGTTGTAGTCGATGCCGTTTGAGGTCCGGCGCGGGGCGGGGAAGACTGTCGGCGTCACGAGGGCCTGAATTTCGGCGATAATCGGGCGGCTTCCCTCCATTATGCAGACCGCGCAGCTCCCGCTCACTCCGACCGGCCTGCCTTCAAGGAGCATTGCGGAGGGATTTGCGACTTCCTCAAGCCCGTCCTCGCACATCTCGAACACACCGATTTCATTTGTCGAGCCGAAGCGGTTTTTTATCGCGCGGATGATTCTCTGCGGCTGGCGTCGGTCGCCCTCGAAGTACAGAACCGCGTCTACCATGTGCTCGAGCACCTTCGGGCCTGCGATTCCGCCCTCTTTGTTGACGTGACCGACGATTACGACCGAGGCGCCGTCGCTTTTCGCCCGTTCAATCAGCAGTGAAGCGCACTCTCTGACCTGCGTCACGCTTCCGGGCATTGACGACGAGGCTTCGGTGTACATTGTCTGAATCGAGTCGACTATCATTATATCCGGCTTCAGTCGGTCGTACTCGGCTAAAATATCGGTTATGTCGGTCTCGGTCAGGACGTACAGAAATTCCGCGTTTATCCCGATTCGGTCGGCGCGCATTTTCAGCTGAACCTTTGACTCCTCGCCCGAGACGTACAGAACCTTGCAGGAGTCCCCTATCTGACCGCAGAGCTGCATGAGCATTGTCGACTTTCCGATGCCCGGCTCGCCCGCCAGAAGCACTACGGAGCCCTCAACCATTCCTCCGCCGAGGACGCGGTCGAGCTCGCCGATTCCGGTGCTGTGTCGGGTGTAGTCCGGCATGGTAAAGTCGCCGAATTTCTGAGCTTTTTCGTGTTCACGCGCCGGTCTCTGGGATGACAAAGCTCCCTTTGACGGACCGGATTTTGCGGGGGCGGAGTAAGTTTCCTCGTTAAAGGTATTCCACGCGCCGCACTGAGGGCATTTTCCGAGCCATTTTGCACTCTGGTAATCACATTCGCTGCATACATACACGGTTTTTGCGGATTTCATAAAGCTGCACAATTCTCCCATTTTTTTATAATTATATTATACAGCAACCGGGGAATTATATCAAGTTTTTTTTCGCACCGTCAGTCTTGCAGTATCAATCCGGGTTCTTCACGATGTATTTCATACATGAGTATTCCATACAGGAGGCAAAAATCACCGCTGCGGTTTTTTCACGGTACTGTTGAGTCTGAAGAAGCGCGAGCTCGTCTGCGTTCGACAAAAATCCGCACTCAACCAGAATCGCAGGCGTTTTGATTTTTTTCAGGATATAAATCGCCTGAGTTGCGCGTTTCGTCTGTCTTTCGTTTTCGGGCGTGAGGTATTTTTTCACGTATGACTGAACCATCGCGGCGGCTTCTTCGCTTTCGTCGGTGTTCGGCGAGAAGTAGACCTGAAGTCCCCTGTACTGCGGCTGGGTGAATTTGTTCATGTGAATGCTGACGAACAAGTCGGGCGGCGATTCCTCAGCGATTTTCAGCCGGTTACGCAGGTCGTAGGTCTTTTTTTTGCCTTTATAGTCCTCGAGGTCGTCGTAATAGTCGTACAGCAGCCGGTCGTCCGTTCTCGTCAGGCGGGTACTGACCCCGAAAACCGTACACAGGTCGGCGATATTCTCGGTTATTCTGAGGTTCAGATCCTTTTCGAGCACGTCTCCCGCGCTTGCGCCTCCGTCCTCACCCCCATGTCCCGCGTCGAGCACGAATGTATAATGCGTATCTTCGTCAATCTCCGCATTCACGCTCGACGTTTGTGCGACGATGCTGTCGTGTGCGGTTTTCCCGATAATCACCGACGCTCCCATAAACAAAAACGCAAAAATAACATAATTCAGAACAATCCGCGGCGTCTGCTTCACTTTATTCCTCCGATTTGAGTGATATACTTTATGCAATTATATGTATTGCCGCTGAGGTATATGAACATACGTGAGTGGAGAAGGGGGGAGACGGGACGCTTCTTGTAAGAAGCT
>JBJFHS010000148.1:0-3491 GCA_051893885.1 Eubacteriales bacterium | reverse complement strand
GTCTACGTCCTGCCCGCGCTGATTTTCGCTCTCTGGGCACAGGTAAACGTAAAATCGACTTTTTCAAAGTATTCACGCGTCCCTTCCGACCGTGGAATGACAGGATACGACGCGGCAAGACTGATTCTCGACAAAAACGGCCTTACAAACGTCAGAATCGAGCAGGTATCGGGAGAACTCACCGACCACTACGACCCGAAAGCCAACGTGATCAGGCTGTCCGACAACGTATGCGGTGTGCAGACGGCTGCTGCTGTCGGTGTTGCGGCGCATGAGGCGGGACATGCCGTGCAGTACGCTCAGAATTACGCCCCGATCAGAATCCGCTCCGCAATCATTCCCGTGACAAACCTCGCCTCCACCGCTGCGTTTCCGCTGTTTTTAATCGGAATTCTGTTCTCGTTCTCCACGCTGGCGTATATAGGAGTTCTCCTTTTCGGCGCATCGGTGGTGTTTCAGCTCGTAACGCTCCCCGTGGAGTTCAACGCAAGCCGCAGAGCTGTCGCCGCACTGTCAGAATCCGGAATGAGTGAGGAGAGCGTAAAAGCCGCGAAAAAGGTCCTGACTGCCGCCGCGCTGACATACGTTGCCGCTCTCGCTTCAGCAATCGGAAACTTCCTCAGACTGCTCGCGATAGCAAAGAGAAACGACAGAAACAGATAAGAACATTTAATTATAATGGAAAAAACAATAAAATCGGCGCGGAGGATCGCGTTTGAATCCCTGATCAGGGTTGAGCGCGACGGGAGATACTCAAATCTCGAAATTGACTCCGCGCTGGAGAAAAACAGACTGAGCGAAGCCGACCGCGGACTATACACAAGGCTTGTATACGGCGTGACCGAGAGGCGGCTGACGCTCGATTATATTATATCGCTGTACTCGAAAACACCGCCGGAGGAGCTTGACGAGGATGTGCTGTGCGCGCTGAGACTAGGGGTGTATCAGATGGTGTTTATGGACAGAATCCCGGACCACTCCGCGGTGAACGAGTCGGTTGAGCTTGTCCCGAAAGCCAAAGCGGGGTATGTGAACGCGGTTCTGCGCTCATTTATACGAAGTGGGAAAAAATGGAATCTGCCGGAGGACGGGAATAGGTACCTTGAGGTGAAATATTCTGTTCCGCGCGGAATCTGCGAAATTTACAGAAAGGTCTGTCGGGACGATAACGATACGGAAGAACTTCTCGCCGCGATGAACCGTGAGCCGAAAATAGCTCTGCGGCTTAACCGGCTGAAGGATGTGACCCCTCCCGCAGGCTGTGAAATGTCGCGCGTCACATCGGATATCGCACTGGCGGAAAGCTGGAGCGGCGAAATCAGAGAGGGAATTGAGGCGGGCCTGTGGTTCGTGCAGGACGAGGCTTCGCGGATTACATCTCTCGCTGTCGGTGCGCAGCCGGGTGAAACCGTTGTCGACACCTGCTCCTGCCCGGGCGGAAAGAGCTTTTCGATGGCGATTGATATGCACAATACGGGCGAGGTGTTTTCGTTCGATCTGCACAAAAACAAGCTGTCACTTCTCGAAAAAGGAGCGCACCGGCTCGGAATTACGATTATAAAAAGCGAGGCAAGGGACGCGAGAGAGCCGAAAAGTGAGCTCATCGGGAAAGCCGACCGTGTTCTGTGCGACGCTCCGTGCTCGGGACTCGGCGTAATCGCGAAAAAGCCGGAGATACGCTACAAAAACCTCGATGAAATCTCACGCCTGCCCGGGATACAGCTCGGTGTGCTGTGCGGCGCGTCGGAATACGTCAGGGAAGGCGGTGTGCTGGTTTACTCCACCTGCACGATAAATCCCGATGAAAACGAGGGCGTGGTAAAGGCGTTCCTAGATTCACACGACAACTTTAAAATCGAAGAAAACAAAAATCTCCCGGGCGGGATAAAGACGTTTCTGCCGCATAAGGATGGCTGTGACGGATTCTTTGCCGCACGGATGAGACGGATTAAATAAAAATGACTGAAATCACAACAAAACCCGATATAATGTCTATGACGGCGGAGGAGCTCGTCCCGGTGCTTGAAGCTCTCGGAGAGAAAAAATTCCGGGCAAAGCAGCTGTTCGAGTGGATGTCGCGCGGAGTCGAAATTGACGAAATGACCAACCTCCCGAAGTCGCTCAGGGAAAAGCTCAAGACGGAATGCGACTACAGAAAGGTTAAAATTGAGGAAAAATACGTCTCGAAAATCGACGGAACAATAAAATACCTCTTTTCCCTCACTGACGGAGAGTGCGTGGAGGCTGTTTTCATGCACTACGAGCACGGTACAAGCCTCTGCGTCTCGTCTCAGGCGGGGTGCGCGATGGGATGCCGCTTCTGCGCCTCAACTCTGAACGGAAGAGTGCGCAGTCTTACGCCGTCGGAAATACTCTCTCAGGCGGCTGTAGTTTCGCACGATACGGGTGAGAGAGTCGACGGAATTGTGATGATGGGTATAGGAGAGCCGCTCGACAACTACGACAACGTGATAAAATTCCTGCGCCTTGTGTCAGACCCGGACGGAATGGGGATCGGACTGCGGCACATCTCGCTCTCAACCTGCGGACTCGCGCCGAAAATAAAACAGCTCGCCGATGAAGGACTTCCCGTCACTCTTTCGGTTTCACTGCACGCTTCAAGCGACGAAAAGCGCAGCGAGCTTATGCCGGTGAACAAAAAATACCCGATTTCGGTGCTGATGGAGGCGTGCAGATATTACTTTAACAAAACCGGCCGCCGCGTCTCGTTTGAATACACCCTCATCGCCGGAAAAAACGACAGCCCGGAGGACGCATCTTCTCTCGCAGCGGTGATAAAAAACGGAATGCGCTCTCCCGCACACGTGAACCTGATAATGCTCAACGAGGTGGATGAGACCGGTCTTAAAACCCCCGCGAGACAAAGGGCGCAGATTTTCGCCGCTGAGCTCGTAAAACACGGCGTGAACGCAACAATAAGAAGGCGGCTCGGCGGGGATATAAATGCCTCGTGCGGACAGCTGAGACTGCGTCACCTCGGCGGAAAAATTGAAAATAATGTGTAAATATCGCGGCAAAAAGATTAAAAACGCATAAAAATACGCTTAAATTTAATAAAAACAGTAGATTATTTTATAAATATATAATATAATACACTGTGACAGCACATACCATAATTATAAAAGGGAGAAACATATGTTATTCTACGGTAAAACCGATGTCGGCAAAAGGCGTGCCGTTAATCAGGACAATTTTATAATAAAAAAATATTCACCCGACGTGCTGTTTGCCGTAGTGTGCGACGGTATGGGCGGTGCGAACGGTGGAAACGTAGCCTCCTCTCTCGCCGCCGAAACATTTGCAGCGCGGGTTGATAAATACGAGTCGGAGCATCAGGCGTTCTTCGGTCTGAGCGAGGAGGATATTCTCGACCTTCTTTCCGACGCGGCAACCGAGGCCAACCGTGTGGTCTACAGACGCGCAGCAAGCGATATCACGCTCTCCGGCATGGGAACCACACTTGTCGGCTG
>JBJFHS010000147.1:0-3503 GCA_051893885.1 Eubacteriales bacterium | reverse complement strand
GAGAAATGATAAAACCCGATTGAAGTTCTTGCCAAGCTTCTTACAAGAAGCGTCCGCGTCCCCCCGTTCCCCCAGTTGCGGATTAATAACCGGTGATAGTGCGTTTTGTACCGCCGATGTAGTCGCGCTCGAGGGAGAGGATGCCGTTGTCCATGCGGAAGATGCGGTCGGCGTGGTCGGCGATGGAGAGGTCGTGCGTTACCATGATAAGGGTCTGACCCATTTCCTCTCTTGTTTTGAGGAGGAGCTTCAGAACTTCGTCCGCGTTGTTTCGGTCGAGGTTTCCGGTCGGCTCGTCGGCGAACACGATGTCGGGCATATTGATAAGCGCACGAGCGATTGCAACTCTCTGCTGCTGACCGCCGGAGAGCTCTGACGGGAGGTGGTTGAGTCGCTCGGTGAGCTGAAGCGTCTCGACAAGGCGGCGGAGGGTCTCCTGGTACGAAAGCTCCGACTTGTTGCACATCATAGTGGGGATGAGGATGTTTTCAAGCGCGGTGAACTGGGGGATAAGGTTGTGCCGCTGGAAAATGAAGCCCATGTTCATACCGCGGAAACGGCTGAGCTCGTCGGCGGACATCTTTGTGATATCCTGACCGCGGATAAGCACTCGTCCCGCATCGGCTGAGTCAAGACCCGCACAGATGTGCAGGAATGTCGATTTACCCGAGCCGGAGGTACCGATTATCGCCACGAATTCGCCCGGCTCGACCTTTATGCTTACTCTGTTTACGGCTGTGATTACGGTGTCGTACTGCTTATACTGCTTGATAACGCTCTCGGTCTGCAGCATATATTCAATTTGATCTGCCATTTATATATCCTAACCTTTCTCGTATGTTTTAATGTAGTGTGGGTGAAAAAATCATTCGTCTCCGCTGTATTCCGCGCCCGCGCCGCCGTTCTGGAGTGAATAGCGGTTCTTGTAGTAGCTCTTGTACGGCAGATAGGTTGAGAAGAAGCCGCACGCCACGGACATCACAATGCTCGTCAGGATTGCGTACCACGGCATATAGAACACGTAACGGACGTTTTCGCCTGAGAAGTAAGGCATTATTACATTATAAATGTAGAACAGAATGTAGCTTCCCGCATAGCTGAGGATGATTGAGACAAACAGCGACATAACCGCCATGCAGAGTCCGCCCTGAAGATAAATCTGCTTGATTTCCTTCTGTATCGCGCCGATTGACTGGAGGATGTTGAACTCCTTTTCTCGCTTTGTATAGTAGAGCGTCTGAGAGAAGAACCAGACGAGAGGCGAGATGCACAGAATCAGAATCGAGATGCAGATGTAAAGCTCGTTGTAGTGCTTGTCGGCGGCGATTGCGTTGGTGAGGGTTATATCCTTGTTTGAAACCTTGACGTCGCCGTAGGAGTGGCTCCAGTTTCGCACTGCCGCGTAAAGCTCGTTGACTTCCTCGGTGGTTATGCCTTTTTCAACGTAAATGTTGAACGACGTAGCCTTCGGGGTCTTGCCGGTGATGTGGTTGTAGTCGTCGAGGTTCATGAATATCGGTGTGGAGCCGGACGGAATGTCGTAGATTATCGCGCCGATCGTGAACTCAACGTAGTCGTAGTGGAAGAAATTGATCTGATTTTTGAGAAGCGCGCGTCCGGTAACGTTCGTGTCGACCGATTTGATCTGTCCGGTTTTGATGGAGACGTAAATCTTGTCGCCGACGTTGAACTTGTACGTGGGAACGTTTGAGATCGAGTCTCCGATCACGACATATCCGGGCTGAAGCACGCTTGTGATGTCGCCCTCGTAGTCGTAGTCCTCAAGGATTCTGACCTGTTCCTCCGTCATGGCCTTGAAAACGATATCGCTTGAAACGCGCCAGTATTCGTCGCCCTTGTCGAATTCCGTTCCCTCGTAGGTCACAAGGTTTTTGAAGGGGCGGACGTTCTTTTTGGAGACGATCATGTGGGATGCAACTTCATACGCCTCGGTGGAGTTGTCGTTTATCTCGACCGCGCGCACACCGGGCAGGGAATAAAGCTCCTCGCTCATGAGTTCGTCGTATGCAAAGCCCGATTCCGCGAGGTTGACTTCAAACTGCGGGCGGGGGTAATACAGGTCGGTGGTGTAGATATCCGCCATGTACAGACCCATGATGAACAGGGCGCAGAACACGATAGCGGTGGTCAGAAGCTGGATATTGTATTTTCTGAAACGCCAGATGGAGTAAAACTCGTACTTGACGGGGAATTTTTCCGCGAAAATGTTGAACGAGCGCATCGGCGAGGTGACAAGGTTCGAGTTGTCCTCTGTGATGATGAGGGACATGGGGTCCTTCACCGACATTATCTTCATCGGCGTCCAGACCGAGGCGAGGATAACCGCGAGCGTGAAGAGGAATATTTTCAGTATGGACAGGCCGTTGAAAATAAATCCGTAGCCGGACGCGCTGTAGATAACGTATGAAATCACGGTCGAGGCGACGATTGAGGGGATGAACGTGACGACAAAGATTACGAACAGCTCCCAGAACGCCGTGGAGAACAGCATCTTGAAGTCCGCGCCGAACGTCAGATAGATACCGTACTGGAATTTATACTGGTTTATTCGAATATTGTAAAGCGATGTGAGAAGGAAAATCGACACCGCAAGAAGTATCAGCGTGATGAAAACAAACGTCACCGTGTTGGCTCGGATGTTTTTGTCAAAGGTCATCAGCGGGGTTGTCGCCTTTGTGAACGAACGACCCTCGTCTCCAAGGGCAGCAAGGTCCTTTTCGTAGCTGCTCTCGAACCGCTTCAGGCACTTATTGACCTCGCCGGTGAAGAACAGATATACGTCGAATCTCTCCTCGCCGGTAAAAGCGTTTGTGTACTGCTCCGACGCAACAACCTTGAATATGACGTCGCTCTTGAAAACCGTACCCTCGTCCTTGATGAGGTAACGCGCCTGGTCTTCGTTCAGACCCTTGAGAACCATGTGGTAGTTGTATTCTTCCATGACGTGCTGGTATTCGACGTTGTTGTTGTTGTCCGCCGAAATCGACATCATACCGTACAGAACCTGAACTATGATTATCGCGATGAAAAAGCAGAGGTATTGCTTGAAATTAAAAAAGACACTTTTCCATGAGATAGTCAGGCTTCTTTTTAAGTATTCAAAAACCTTTTCCAAATCTGAAAAAACGACAGCCGTGAAGCGAAAACTTCCGTCCTGCCTTCCTCCTTTTTGTGTACTCCCGCGCATTGGGGGGCAAGCTATAAATTGTCTTTTAATATTATATCATGAATTAATAGTAAAATATATTATATTTTGTGAACAACACCCCTGACGCAAATTTTTGAATGAAAAAATTCACCCCATTTTTTGTACATATTGTCTATTGTAGTTATTAAATGACTAAAATTTTAATAAGCGCGGGGAAACAAAAATACTGACTCAAGTGCATTCTGAAGAAAAACGAAATTGTCAGTTCGCAGCTGACTGAATTGTTTGTTCGCTTCAAAACGACGCGAGTCAGTATTATTTTATTATTAAGTTA
>JBJFHS010000146.1:0-14071 GCA_051893885.1 Eubacteriales bacterium | reverse complement strand
GTGCCTGAGCATTCGAGAGAGATGGCGTCGATTCCACCGAGCGAGAGAATATCCGCGTTTTTTTCCGGAGCTCTGTACCACTCCTTTTCGCTGCCGCCGTTTTTTTCGGTAGGGACAAGGCTTTCGGAGTCCGAAAAAACAGAGGAGAGGAACGCAAAGGTCATGTTGTCGCGCTCTGTTATCTGTGTGATGCCGGAGAGAAAATACTCCCCGCCCTTTTCCGTGTAGAGTGAGTTCAGCGTCCCGAACGAGCTGCTTCCGAGCATTGATCCGGCGTTCACATCCCCCGCAAAGGTCATTGAATAGCGCTGATACGAAAATTCCGGCTCGGCTATTGCTTCGGAAAATGCGTTCGGCGAGTCGAGAGTTCCGATTTCGGGTTTGTCAAGCCCCGCGCTGTATCCGGAATCGTTTGTCATCATTGAACTGAGCGCGATGAGTGAAGCGGTGAGCATCAGCATTACAGTGACGAACACCGCCCTCTCCGCAGCAACTTTTAATTTTCCGTTCATATTTTATAAAATTCCATTATTATACTTTTACAATCCTTCAAAAGCGTTATTTTCGACGTATTTCGCGGATTTTTTAATTATTTTAACACATCTTGTTAAAAAATTCAAGATTACAGATGAATTTTACTGTGATTTACAGAAATACCGGCCTGCTCTGAACTCCGTTTTCCATATCCTCAAGGCTTTTTTCGCACAGATTAAAGTCGGCGACAAGGGAATACGGCTTCATCACAACGTCGTCCTGAAACATAGGAACAAAGAAAATGTTTTTCCGCTGCATCAGCCTGCCGATGTTTTCGATGTTCCCCGACAGCGCATCGTTTGTGGCAAGTGCGATGAGTATTTTTTTCGACCTCCTGAGGTGCGCCTTTGCAGCCATGGTCACCGGCGTGTCGGTTATCCCGAGCGAGAGCTTTGCGGCGGTGTTTCCCGTGCATGGGCAGATAATCATCATGTCGAGCGGCTCAGAGGGTCCCAGCTTTTCAGCCTCGGCTATGGTTTTTATGGGTTCGCGTCCGCTTATCGCCGTGATTTTTTCACACAGCATCGCCGCGCTGCCGAACCGGGTGTCGGTGTTAGCCGCGTTGAACGAGACGATCGGGACAATGTCGTACTTCAGGCTCAGCTTTTTCATGACTTCAAGGGATGCCTTGTGTGTGCAGAACGAGCCGCAGAGCGCAAATCCCAGTTTTTTCCTCACGCCATTATCGTTTTTATCCATGCTCCGCCTCCGAAAAGTGCTCTCTGATGATTCCGCCGACCACGCCGCAGATTATCTCTCCCGCAGTTTCGGGTGAAGTTTTGCCCGGGAGGGACGGAAGCGGAATTATCTTTATTTTTTCCTCCTCCGCAGCTTTTGCGTCAACTCCGCCGGATTTTGAAGCGAGCTCGAAAATGACTGTTTTTTTGTCGAGAGACGAGAGAAGCGCCTTGTCGAAAATAAGTGACGGGACCGTGTTGAATACCGCGTCGCACCTGACGGGAACTTCTCTGTATTCGCCAAGCGGAACCGGGATGCAGCCGTCGCATTTCGCCCACGACAAATCCTTTTTGCTCCGCGCGACAGTGAAGACATCTGCTCCGAGAGCCTTCAGCCGCACCGCAAGTGTCCTGCCGACTCTGCCGTAGCCAACGACCGCCGCTCTCATTCCGGAAACCGTTATATCCAGCTCATCCATGCAGGCTTTTATTGCCCCCTCGGCTGTCGGAACGGAGTTGAGTATCTGAAGCTCCTCCGAGTCGTAGTAGTCTATGACGTCGACCCCGTGCTCCGCAGCAAAGCGTTTGAGAAGCGGCGGCAGAAGCCCTCCGAGAAGAAGCGAGCCTTTTTTCATTTTTTCGCATATCTCGCTCAGCCGCACTCCTCCGCTCTCACCGGTGATATCGGCAAGCGGACTGTTCAGCCTGATTCCGTCGATTGAAGCCGGCAGGGGCAGTATAACGGCGTCGGAACCCCTCACGGCTGACTCGTAATCTATACATCTCACCGAATTTTTTAAGTATTTTTCGTCTTCTCCGCCCCAGACCGAAGCAAAGCCCCACACCGCGCACTCATAGCTTTCGGAAAGACATGACGCGCTTCTGAGCATTCTGCGGTCTCCGCCGAGCAGACCTATTTTTATGTTTTCCGACATATCATGATTCCTTTTGATTATTTTAATTATGTTTTCCGGGTGAATTTATTCCACTCCCCTAATCATGATATGCCGCTGTGCACTTCTCTGACAATTTTTTCCGCCGCAGTACGTGTATAGGTCAATTTTTCGTTGCTTATGTTAATTTTCTGCACATTTTTCTCTGAACTAATTTGATATAACTCTTGATTTTGTTATTTATTTATGATAATCTAAAGATAAGAAAAAAATTTATCACATAATCAGGAGGATATCATGATTTTAAGACCCCCGTCAGTACCGCTCATCACGGTCGACCCCTATTTTTCGGTCTGGTCACCCGCTGACAGACTCACCGACACACAGACTGTTCACTGGACAGGAAAGCCGAACACTATCGTAGGCACAGCCGTAATCGACGGAGAAAGCTACCGCTTCATGGGCAGGCTCAACCGCCGCGACGACACAAAAGTTCTCAGGCAGACCTCGTACAACTGCGACGCTCTCTCAACCTACTACACATTTGAAGGCGCGGGCATAAAACTGAGCCTCACCTTTATGACTCCACTGTTCATGGACGACCTCGACATCATGACCCGCCCCGTAAGCTATCTCAGAGCGGAAGTCAAATCTGCCGACGGAAAGCACCACGAGGTTACTCTTAAAATATCCGTTTCCGAAGAAATCTGCCTCAACTACAGAGGTGAGGACGAGGTTACGGTCGAAGAGGTCAAGGGTGAAAACTTTACCGGAATTAAGATGGGCAGCGTTAAACAGCCCGTTCTCGCAGTTTCCGGCGACGACATCAGAATCAACTGGGGTTACTTCTACCTTTCAGTAGGAAACGGAAAAGTATATTCCGAAAAGGTTGTCTCTCCCTTCATCCCACACAGACACAACGAGACCGCTCCCGAGGGCTTCAGGGAAGAAATGACATTTGTCACTGCCGAAGCAAATCTCTGCACCTGCTGCGATTACACTGCTCTGTTCACCTTCGCTTACGACGACATCAGGTCAATCGAGTATTTCGGCGACCACCTGTCCTCATACTGGAACAGAAACGGCAAGACAATCACCGAAGCTATCGCCGAGGCCTACGCCGACTACGACTGCCTCACAAAGAAAGCCGCAGAGTTCTCCGACAGACTTTTCCTCGACGCAACACGTGCAGGCGGTGAAAAGTACGCTGAAATCTGCGAGCTCTCATACCGTCAGGCAATCGCCGCTCACAAGGTTGCAGTTGACAGGGACGGCGAGATTCTCTTTATCTCCAAGGAGTGCTTCTCCAACGGATGCGCCGCTACGGTTGACGTAAGCTATCCCTCAATCCCGCTCTTCCTTTACTACAATCCCGAGCTCGTCTGCGGCATGATGCGCCCGATTTACAAGTATTCCCGCACGGAAGGATGGATTTTCGACTTCGCTCCCCACGACTGCGGTCAGTATCCTCTCGTACACGGTCAGGTTTACGCCGGCAACCACATCGAGGGTCAGATGCCCGTTGAGGAATGCGGAAATATGCTCGTAATGGCGGCATCCGTCTGCATCGCTTCCGGCAGCACAAAGTTCGCTGAGGACAACCTCGACCTCCTCGAAGCGTGGGTCAAGTACCTCGAAGCTCACGGCGACGACCCGGAAAACCAGCTCTGCACCGACGACTTCGCGGGACATCTGGCTCACAACTGCAACCTCTCGCTCAAGGCTGTCATGGGTATCGCGGGACTTGGTATCATCTACAAGATG
Organism: Eubacteriales bacterium; assembly: GCA_051893885.1. GTDB lineage: Bacteria > Bacillota > Clostridia > Oscillospirales > CAG-272 > UMGS1696. Next base: position 10,203 of record JBJFHS010000146.1, on the reverse strand, counting down.
CTCGGACGCGAGGATGACTACGCACGCATGACGGAAAAGGCGAGAAAGATGGCTGAGGGATGGGCTGTTCGCGCTTCAAACGGCGACGGAAGCTACCGCCTCGCATTCGACAGAGAGGGCACATGGTCCATGAAGTACAACATTGTCTGGGACAAGCTCATGGGCAGCGAAATCATGGACAAGGGCGTTATCGCAACGGAATTCGCCTCCTACAAGCGCCACATCAACCACTACGGTATGCCTCTCGACAACAGAGAGAACTACACAAAGTCCGACTGGCTCATCTGGACCGCTACTCTCTCCGAAAGCCGCAAGGGATTTGAAGAATACGTCGCTCCCCTCTGGGAAAACTACAACTGCACACTCTCCCGCGTTCCGGCAACCGACTGGTACAACACCGTGACCTCCAATCAGGTCGGATTCCAGCACCGCACCGTTGTCGGCGGCCACTTCATCAAGCTCCTCGAGTATTCGGGCAAGATGAAGAGCTGGAAAAAATAAGACGAATAAAATTGACAAAAGCTGCTCCGATACATATGGGGCAGTTTTTTCCTGTCCGCAGCAAAAATCGCGTTATACCGCTTTGATTCCGGAGGTCAGTCCGACGAGCTTTCCGCGGCTTCTCTCCACCATCAGGGTGATTTTTCTTCCTCTGATAAAGAATTCCGCTGAGAGGACGTTGTCGCGCTCATGACTCACTCCGGAAAGAGATGCGGAAGCGTAATCCGAAGCCGGAAAAAATTCGCTCAGATACGACTGCGCCGCCATAATGCACTCCTCATCCGACAGCACGGGCGGTTTTTGCGTGAGAGAAATCGAGGCCTCGCGTGGGATACCGCTGTCTGCGTCGATCACGGCATAAGCGTTGCGGCAGGTGAAAATAAGGCTGTCACCGGGGCTGCTCTCGACGAACTTCAGCGCGTTTTTAACCCCGAACAGGCTGTTTGCCGCATTCTGTGCCCTCTCAAGCTGGAACGAGGAGACGTATTTTCTCTTGTTTTCCGTTATTTCCGCTTCTGTTTCCTCCTCTGCGGGATATTCAAACTCGCCGTCTTTGATATATCCCTTTATTATTTCCACATATTCGTCCGCGCTGCCGGAAACGATTGCATCCGATACCCTTGTGAAAAGCCCTGCCGCCTCCTTCAGCCCCGCCTTTTTCGCGTATTCCGCCGCCGACATCGCGCTGTGATATGACTTCATCGTCTCCCCATCCTCAAGCTCCTCCGAAAGTCTGAACGCCGCACTTTTCATTTCAACCTCGTACATACTCCTGTACCGCTCCCTCTCGCGAAAGTCCGTGCGGTAATCGAGAAAAATATAAACTGATAGAACAATCACTCCGGCGAGCAGCACAAGCGAAGTGACAAAAATTCCGACCGGGTGTTTTCTGATGTATCTCATTATTTTTTATCCTCCGTTAAATCATACATCCGATATTAGGTTTGACAAAACACATATTTTTATGTTATAATACTTGTCGATATTATTTCTCAATCCGACGCTTTATATTTATCGGAAATTTTTGAAAAAATAAATTTTATGGGAGGTGCGGACAATGGCAAGAGAGATTTTTCCCACGCTCATCGGGAACAAACGGCTGAAAAGCATACTCTCGGAGGACAGCGCAAAGGGAAAGACTGCTCACGCCTACATTCTTGAGGGTCCACACGGCTCGGGAAAGCACACCGCCGCACTCCTTTTATGCGCCTCGAATGTCTGCGAACACCGGAACGACGAGAAATACCCCCTTCCCTGCGGCGAATGCAAATCGTGCAGAAAAATTCTCTCCGGCAATTCGGTCGATGTGCTGAATGTCGCGCCGGAGGACGGAAAGGCGTCAATCGGAGTCGACCGGATTCGCCTTGTAAAGCAGTCCCTGTACATCGCGCCGAACGACGGTGAGAAAAAATTCTACATTATCAGTGATGCGGATCTGATGACCACACAGGCTCAGAACGCGCTGCTTCTATCACTCGAGGAGCCGCCGGAATACGTCATGTTTTTCCTGCTTTGCTCCGACTCCTCCCTCCTGCTTGAAACGGTCAGAAGCCGCGCTCCCGTAATAAAAACCGAAAAGTTCCCGCCATCCTTTGTTGAGGAGTATCTCGAGGGAAAATATAAAAAGCTGGAGCGCGACAAAATAGTGTATGCCGCCCATCTTTCCGGAGGCTCGCTCGGCCGTGCATCTGAGCTTTACGAAAACGGAAAGGAAGAATTGAAGCTCTACAAAACCGCCGGGGAGCTTATCAGAATCCTGCTGGCCGGAAAGCAGTCGGAGAGCTTTGAATTCATACGAAACGAAATGCCGAAGGAACGGCGCGACACCTGTGAGGTTCTGTCCCTCGCTAAATTCGCCCTGCGCGACCTGATTGCGGAAAAAAAGGGCGGCGAGCTTCTGTTTTACAGCGAAAAAGAAGGCGTTCCCGCGTTTTCAAAAAAAATATCGGCAAGGCGTATTCTCGACCTTTACTCAGCTCTGAGCGACGCGGAGGACGATTTAGGCGCGAACTGCTCGCAGAATACCGTCCTGAGCTCGCTCATAATGAATCAGTAATACTACCGAGGTGAAAAAATAAATGGAAAAAGAAAATACAGTGATAAACAATCTGCCCGAGAGCGGAGACGTGGAGATAATCGGCGTAAAATTCCGTGACGCGGGCAAGGTCTACTACTTCTCTCCCGGAGAGATTAAAGCACAAGCCGGCGAATTCGTCATCGTGGAGACCGCGCGCGGAGTTGAATACGGATACGTGTCCGAGGGCAACCGCTTCATCGACGTGTCAAAGGTAGTGCCTCCGCTCCGCACCGTGATCCGCAAGGCGACTGAGGAAGACACCGCAAAATACGAGGAAAACAAGCGTCTTGAGGCGGAGGCGTTTGAAATCTGCCGTCAGAAAATAATCGACCACAAGCTCGACATGAAGCTAATCGACGCGGAATACACATTTGACAACAGCAAGCTGCTCTTTTATTTCTCCGCCGAGGTCAGGGTCGACTTCCGTGATCTGGTAAAGGACCTCGCATCCGTGTTCCGCACGAGAATAGAGCTGCGGCAAATCGGAATCCGCGATGAGGCGAAAATGCTCGGCGGTCTCGGTGTGTGCGGTCAGCCGTTCTGCTGCTCACGCTTTTTGTCAGACTTCGTTCAGGTGTCGATAAAAATGGCGAAGGAGCAGAATCTCTCGCTCAACTCGTCGAAGATTTCGGGAACGTGCGGACGTCTTATGTGCTGCCTCAGATACGAGCACGAGACTTACGAGGCGGAAATCGCGAAAACTCCCCCGATAGACTCGAGCGTCAAAACCTCGGACGGCGTCGGCGTAGTCACAGAGATGAGCCCGCTTCAGGGTACAATTAAGGTAAAGCTCCCCGATGGAACAATAAAGCAGTACAACCGCCGCGATGTAATTCCCGTCAAGGCTGTTTCCCGTGAGGAGACGGAAGAAAACATCAGAAACGGCAAAAACTGATATAATTCCGCAAAAAAACATTTCTGCAAAAAAAATTTTTTAAAATTTTCAAAAAAACTATTTAATTTATCACAAATATGTGTTAGAATAGAGCCATCTTAAACATGGAGGTTTTTATTATGGCATACAAAATTACTGACGACTGCATCGGCTGCGGTACCTGCGCTTCCGAATGTCCTGCAGAAGCTATTTCCGAAAAGGACGGCAAGTACGTAATCAACGCTGACGAATGTCTCGATTGCGGCGCTTGCGCAGGTGTTTGCCCTGTTGATGCTCCGAAGCCCGAAGAATAATTCACAAGAATTTTCGGGAGCGATTCCGGTTTTTATCGGTATTATCGAAATTGCCGGACGTAACTTAACATAACACTGTAGGGGGAGATAGCGGCTTTCGTTTGTCTCCCCTTTCATATGCGTATAAAACCATAAATCACGATATACCGGAGAAAAACATGAACGAACCCCTATTCGCACCAGAAGTATTCGGTCACGAATTATTTGACCCCGAAACCGAACGCCTCGACGAGATAAACGAGCGGCTCCGGCTGATACAGTACGGGCGCGGTCTCACCTTCGGCACTGACAGCTATTTTCTGGCGGCATTCGCGAGAGCCAAATCCGGCGGAGTCTGCGTCGAGCTCGGCGGAGGAACGGGAGTTGTCTCACTTCTCATGGCGTCGCGCGGAAAGTTCAGAACCATCCACTGCGCGGAAATCCAGCCGTACTTTGCCTCTCTGATCGCCAGAAACGCGCGGCTGAATTCGCTCGAAAGTACCGTAATACCGCTTCTCGCCGATATAAGAGAGCTTTCGTCAGCCGATTTCGGTGCGGAGTGCGATTCGGTCGTGTCAAATCCGCCGTACATGAAGCTCTCGTCGGGCAAAACCAACCTCACCCCGGAGATGAACACGGCGAGGCGGGAGGAAAACGGCGGAATCGTCGACTTCTGCTCATGCGCGGCACGTCTGCTGAAGCACGGCGGATATTTTACAGTTGTATATCGTCCTGACCGCGCCGCCGAACTTATCTGCGCCATGAAAAACGCGGGAATCGAGCCGAAGCGTATAGTGCTGCTCTACCCGTCCGCCGAATCGAAGCCGTGTCTGATGCTCGCCGAGGGCAAAAAGGGAGCTGCTGAGGGCGTTGTATTTTCTCGTCCGCTAATAATCTACAAAAACGGCTGCGGCGGCGAATATTCACGCGATATGCAGTCGGTTTACGATAATTTTTCGCTTGAGCATTTGTTTTAAAGGAGAGGATATCGCATGAGCTGTCAGAAAAAACGGAACATTTCAACTGAAGACAAAAACGCGGTGCTCGGAGGGGTTCTGTACCTTGTGGCTACCCCGATAGGAAACCTGTCGGATATATCGGAACGCGCGCTGAAAGTACTCTCCGAAGTCGATTTTGTCGCCGCCGAGGACACGCGGAACACCGGCTCGATGCTGTCCCGATACGGAATATCAAAGCCGATGATAAGCTATTTCGAGCACAACAAGAGGGAGCGGGGCGAAATCATAGTAAACCGAATCGAAGGCGGTGAATCGTGCGCACTTGTGACCGACGCCGGAACTCCCGCAATCAGCGACCCGGGCGAGGACATTGTAAAGCTGTGTGCAGAGCGCGGCGTCACGGTTTACAGTATCCCGGGGTGCTGTGCCGCAGTTACCGCACTGACGCTGTCGGGACTGTCGACCTCGCGATTTGCCTTTGAGGGATTTGTCAGCACCGCAAAAAGTGAGCGCGACGAGAGACTGCGTGAGCTCTCAGACGAGGTGAGAACCATGATTTTCTACGAGGCTCCGCACCGGCTGAGAACAACTTTAGCGGATTTTCTGAAGTATTTCGGAGACAGACAAATCGCGCTGTGCCGTGAGCTGACAAAGCTGAACGAGGAGGTCTGCCGCACCACTATCGCCGAAGCCGTCAGAATCTACGAGGAAAAAGAGCCGCGCGGAGAATACGTCCTCGTCGTAAGCGGTGCGGAGAAGAAAAAAGCCGCGGAAAGCTATCCGGACGACCCGGTCGAGCACGTCAAAGAGCTGATGGAGAGCGGAATGAGCAAAATGGAAGCGGTCAAGGCGGCGGCAAAGGCGAGAGGAGCGGCGAAAAACGACATATACAAGCTCGTGATCGACCTCTGAGCATATCTCTGCAGCCGGACAAATCTTTTATATAAATAAAAATTAATATATAATAATATCTGAAAGGAAAATATAAAATGAAAATCGGTCTTACAAGCTACAGCATGAACAACTACATTCAGGGCGGACTCATGTCGGTCACTGAGGTAATGCGCTTCGCAAAGGAAAAGGGCGCGGAGCATATCGAGCTCGTCCCCTTCGGCTTCACTCTGCACGACGACAAAACGGGAGAGTTCAACGAGCCGCTGATCAAAGAAATCCTCGACACCTCCGCGGAGATTGACCTGCCCCTCTCGAACTACGCAGTGCTCGGCGACCTGCTCAAACCCGACGCAGACGAGAGAAAAGCCGAGGTTGAGAGACTCAAAAGGCACATCGACGTCGCGGCAAAGCTCGGTCTGAAATTCATGCGCCACGACATCTCCTCATTCCGCAGACCTCTTGAGTCAAACACGCCCATCGCATTCGAGAGAGAGTTCCCGATTGCCGTTGAGTGCTGCCGTGAGCTCGCCGACTACGCTTCTCAGTACGGTATCACTACACTTGTAGAAAACCACGGCTTCTTCGTAAACGGCTCGGACAGAATAATCCGACTCATAAATGCGGTTGAACGCGAAAACTTCGGTATGCTCCTCGACACCGGCAACTTCATCTGCGTCGACGAGGACACTGCCGTTGCGGTCAAGAAATGCGCTCCGATTGCAAAAATGATCCACCTCAAGGACTTCTACATCAGAAAAGCCGGCAGACTCACCGGCAACGGAGGACTGTTCCGCTGCGATTCCGGCTGCTGGTTCTCCTCAAACTCCGGCGAATATATGCTCCGCGGATCAATTTTGGCCCAGGGAGACCTCGACGTGTGGCGCACCCTCGGATTTATACGCGACGCAGGATATGACGGATATGTTTCCGTGGAATTTGAGGGCATGGAGGACGGCAAAATCGGCAGCGAAACCGGTATGGAGGCCGCAAGATACATCCTCGCAAATTCCTGAAATTTCAGATAAATCACTAATTTTCAATTCAATGGAGGCAGATTATGTCTACGCCAAACGTTTTATTCATCGTGTGCGACCAGCTGAGATACGATTCCGTCGGCTACAGCAATTCACTGAACTATAAATACCCCGTAAAGACGCCGAACATCGACTCTCTCGCACGTGAAGGTCTGTTTTTCAAAAATGCCTACACCCCGCTTCCCGTCTGCGCTCCCTCCCGTCAGGCAATGCTCACAGGTGTTCAGCCGGACTCGATAGGCGCGCTGTTCAACTACAATTTCATAAAAACCTCGGGAGCGGACCCGAAAACTCCCACATGGGTGTCGGAGCTTAAAAACGCGGGCTACAAATGCGCATTCTCGGGCCACTGGGACGCCTCTCCCAACGGAAACGAATGTGCTTTCGGATATGAATCCGTTTTCGATATGGGTGCATACAACCGTGAAATCGGCGAAAAATACGGTCAGATCGAATACACCGGAAGCTGGTTCGGCTGCTCGAATCCGATAAAGCACGAGGACACGAAAACCTATCGTATCTGCTCCGCTGCGGCCGAATTCATAAAGCAGAACACCGGCACTCCGTGGCACGTCTGGGTTGACATAACCGACCCGCACCTGCCATGCCGCCCGTCCGCACCTTACGACACGATGTATTCGCCGGACGAAATCGAACCTTGGGACGGCTTCGGCGACACGTTTGAGAACAAGCCCTACATTCAGAAAAAGCAGATCGAAAACTGGCACCTTGAAGGGTACAAGTGGAGTGATTTTGCCCCGACCGTCGCGAGATACTTCGGCATGATAACGGAGACCGACGCCTCGATCGGAATGCTTCTTGATGAGTTGAAGAAAACCGGCGAGTACGACAACACTCTCATAATCCTGCTCTCCGACCACGGTGACACCTGCGGAAGCCACGGAATGCTCGACAAGCACTATATCCTCTACGACGATGTGGTTCATGTTCCGTTCATTGTGCGCCACCCCTCGCTTCCTCACGCCGATGTGGAAAAATTCGCCTGCTCATCCCTCGACGTCGCTCCGACAGTGGAAAAAATCGTCGGTCTTGCCGCTGAAAGCACACGCCACGGCCACTCCGCGACTGACTATATCGACGGCCACGACACTCCCGACTATGCGGTGTTCACCTCAAACGGTCAGCAGTTCGGTCTGTTCACACAGCGCGGCATCAGGACGGAAAAATACAAGTACATCTGGAACCTGACCGACGTCGACGAATTCTATGTCCTCGATGAAGACCCGGGGGAAAAGTGCAATCAGGCGTCAAATCCCGAATACAAAGAGGTCATGGCGCAGCTCGGAGAAAAACTCATCGCGGAGCTGAGACGTCGCGGAGATCCGTTTGCCTCGGGATGGGTGAGCTGGCAGTGCGGACGCGGCGAATGACAAAAATGTGAATAAAAAGCAACCGATACGGCAAAACTGAACCTGCAAGAACATAGTTTTTTGAGATTTTTTGAACGAAATTCAGCGCATTTAGGCAAAATATCATAATAAATCGAGTATAAATATACTATTTACTGTTGATTCAGCATAGCAAAAACGTCTTGTAAAAAAGGCGTTTTTCTGTTATAATTTGATAAGCGGAATCCTGAACAAGGCGATATTGCCAGAAATTATATTGCCCGGATGCCGTAAAAAACACATCAAGGAGTGCTGCTTGGAAATGAAAATTTTGTTTAAGAACGGTTATGTGTATATGACAGAGCATCGAATGTTTCTGAGCAGGGACATTCTTGTATGCGGCGGAGAGATTTCTCACATATACGAAAGCGGAAAATGCAGCGATTCTGTCGATGAAGAAGTGGACCTCGGCGGGCTGTACGTTCTGCCGGGACTTGTCGACATCCACACACACGGACGCGGCGGCCACGACTTCAACTATATCGACGAAGAATCCGTTAAAGCTATACGAAAATCCTACGCCGAAGCCGGAACTACAACCGTCATGGCAACTCTCGCCTCCGCTGAGCTGTCCGAGCTGTACCATTCCGCCGAAATCATAAACAAAAACCGCGGATATGAAAAAGGATACGCAAACATCGCGGGAATCCACCTCGAAGGAAGATATCTCAACCCCAAAAGACGCGGTGCACACAACGAAAACTACCTCGCGCCGCTTGAAGCCGATGAGCTTGAGAAGCTGATCAACGCAATGCTCCCCGCTCCGGTGCACATCTCGGCGGCGTACGAGCTTGACGACGGATATAAATTCCTCAAAAAGGCGAAGTCTCTCGGCGCGACCTGCTCCCTCGCACACAGTGACGCGACCTATCAGGAGGCTGTAAGCGCGTTTGAAAACGGTGTAAGCTCGTTCACCCACACCTACAACGCGATGCGCCCGATCCACCACAGAGAGCCCGGCAATATGGTGGCATCACTCCTCTGCGACGGCGCGTATTCCGAATTCATCTGCGACGGAGAGCACTCTCACCCCGCAATGATAAAGCTCGCATACCGCGCAAAGGATAATGACAAAATTGTGCTGATAACCGACTCGCTCGAGGCTGCGGGATGCCCGGACGGCGAATACTCGATTGCGGGACTTCCGGTTTACGTCAAAAACGGACGCGCGGTCAACAGTGACGGAGTTCTCGCCGGAAGCACACTCGATCTGTTCACGGCGGTCAAGAATTTCATGTCCTTCACTGGAGCGCCGATTGAGGAGGTAATCCCGATGGCGACCTCAAATCCCGCATCACTTCTCGGAATCGGCGACAGGTTCGGCTCAATCAGAGAGGGCTGCCGCGCGGATTTTGTCACAGTCAGAGATAAAGAAAACCCCTCGCTCGAATCGGTCTATATCGGCGGGGAGAAGATATAATCAAGAGATAAATTATTACAGGAGTAAAAAATGGCTGAAAAATATTATATAACCACGGCTATAGCGTACGCCTCCGCCAAGCCGCACATCGGAAACACCTACGACGTCATTGTAGCCGACGCCATCGCGCGATACAAGAGACAGAGGGGATACGACGTTTTCTTCTGCACCGGCACTGACGAACACGGTGTAAAAATCGAGGACAAGGCGAAGGCAGCCGGCATAACACCAAAGGAGTACGTCGACAAAACCTCCGGCGAAATCAAAGGTGTCTGGGACAAAGTGAACACCTCCTACGACTACTTCATCCGCACAACGGACAAGAACCACGAGGAAGTTGTCGCAAAAATCTTCAAGAAGTTCTATGAGCAGGGGGATATCTACAAGGACTGCTACGAGGGATGGTACTGCACACCCTGCGAGTCCTTCTTCACCGACACACAGCTCGTCGACGGAAAATGCCCCGACTGCGGACGCGAAGTACACCGCGCAAAGGAAGAAGCGTATTTCTTCAAAATGAGCAAGTACGCGGACAGACTTATAAAATACATCGACGAACACCCGGACTTCATCGTTCCCGAATCCCGCAGAAAAGAAATGGTGAACAACTTCTTAAAGCCCGGACTTCAGGACCTCTGCGTCTCGAGAACGAGCTTTACATGGGGTATCCAGGTTGATTTCGACCCCAAACACGTCGTCTATGTCTGGCTCGACGCGCTCACAAACTACATCACCGCGCTCG
>JBJFHS010000145.1:0-14078 GCA_051893885.1 Eubacteriales bacterium | reverse complement strand
GTCAAGGCCCTCTGCCTGCACGTCGCACACACCTGCAACCTGAACTGTTCATACTGCTTCGCAAGCCAGGGAAAGTACCACGGTGACCGCGCAATAATGAGCTATGAGGTGGGAAAGCAGGCGCTCGACTTCCTTATCGCACACTCCGGCAAGCGCACAAATCTCGAGGTTGACTTTTTCGGAGGAGAGCCGCTTCTGAACTTCGATGTGGTCAAGCAGCTCGTCGCATATGCCCGCTCACGTGAAAAAGAGTGCCATAAAAATTTCCGCTTTACCCTGACAACCAACGGAATGCTGATCGACGACGACGTAATCGACTTTGCAAACCGTGAAATGCACAACGTGGTTCTCTCGCTCGACGGACGTAAAGAGGTTCACGACAGATACCGCGTGGATTACAGCGGAGCGGGAAGCTGGGAGAAAATCGTCCCGAAATTCCAGAAGCTGGTAAAGGCACGCGGCGGCAAAAACTACTATATGCGCGGCACATTTACTCACGCAAACCCCGATTTTTTAGAGGATATAAAGGAAATGCTCTCTCTCGGCTTCAACGAGCTTAGCATGGAGCCGGTTGTATGCGCCCCCGACGACCCATCCGCGCTCACTGAGGAGGACCTGCCCATCGTGCTCGAGCAGTACGAAAAGCTGGCTGAGCTGATGCTTGAAAGACACCGCGAGGGCAAGCCTTTTACCTTCTACCACTACATGATAGACTTAAAAGACGGCCCGTGTATCTATAAGCGTATCTCAGGCTGCGGCTCGGGTACGGAATATATGGCGGTGACTCCGTGGGGAGACCTTTACCCCTGCCATCAGTTCGTGGGCGAGGAGAAATTCAAACTCGGAAATGTCTGGGACGGAGTCAGCAACCGCGAAATACAGGACGAATTTGCCTCCTGCAACGTCTACGCGCGTCCGGAATGCAAGGATTGCTGGGCCAAACTGTACTGTTCCGGCGGATGTGCGGCCAATGCTTATCATGCATCAGGCTCAGTCAAGGGCATATACGAATACGGATGCCGCCTTTTCCGCAAGCGCATGGAGTGTGCGATAATGCTCGAAGCTGCGAAAGCTGTGGATTCATCCGAAGATGCCGAAAACTGATGGAAACACCTGTCTGCGATTTTGTAAAACGTTACGCGGATAGCTCACCCATTCGCCTTCATATGCCGGGTCACAAGGGGAAAGAACACATCGGTGCGGAAAAGTACGACATCACCGAAATCGACGGCGCGGATGTGCTTTATCACGCGGAGGGGATTATAAAAAAGAGCGAGGAGAACGCATCCGAACTCTACGGCACGGGAAAAACGCTGTATTCCGCCGAGGGTTCCTCGCTTTCCATCCGCGCAATGCTGTATCTCGCGCTCATCCGGGCTAAAGCAAACGGCAGGAGTAGTACAAGTACTTGCACAGTTCTGGCGGGCAGGAACGCACACAAAACCTTTATGACCGCGTGTGCTCTGCTTGGATTCGACGTTGAGTGGCTCTATTCAAGCAGCGGCAACCTGCTCTCGTGCGAAATCACTGCGGAACAGATTGACAATGTACTGGCTCATATGGAGTCCGCACCCGCCGCAGTCTACATCACCAGTCCGGATTACCTCGGAAACACGGCTGATATCCGCGCAATTTCAGCTGTCTGCCGAAAGAGGGGAGTGCTGCTCCTTGTCGACAACGCACACGGGGCTTATCTGGGTTTTCTGCCGGAATCGCGCCACCCGATATCACTCGGCGCCGATATGTGCTGTGACTCGGCTCACAAAACGCTTCCTGTTCTGACGGGCGGGGCATATCTGCACATCTCAAAGTCAGCTCCGTCAATTCTCGGAGAGCACGCGGAGAATGCCATGTCGGTTTTCGCCTCAACCAGCCCGTCGTATCTGATTATTCAGTCCCTCGACGCAGCGAACCGTTATCTGGCGGGGGGATATCGCGCCCGTCTCGCAGGGGTTATTGACGAGGTATCCTCACTCAAAGAAAAACTTGTGAAGCATGGCTACAAACTGGCTGGGGATGAGCCGCTGAAGCTGACCGTCTGCCCGAAAGAGGCGGGATACACCGGTGTGCGCCTTGCGGAGATTTTAGCCGGAGAGGGAATTGTCTGCGAGTTTGCCGATCCTGATTTCACCGTAATGATGTTCACGCCGGAAATCGGGCCGGATGAGATAAAACGTCTGGAAAACGCGCTGCTGTCAATCGAATTCCGAGCTCCGATTCTGGCAGAGCCGCCACGCCTCACGCGCCTGACAAACGCCATGACGATTCGCGAAGCAATGCTGTCCCCGTCCGTGGAGCTCCCCGCAGAGGAATGTGAGGGAAAAATCCTCGCCGCCGCCGGAGTTTCGTGTCCTCCCGCCATCCCGATTGTGGTCTGCGGTGAAGTGATAGACAAATCCGCCGTCGAATTCTTCCGCTACTACGGAGTAACGCGCTGCCGTGTGGTTGATGCTGAATAAATGAATAAAAATGCAAAAATCATCCGCAATCTCTCTATAGGGAATACAGATGATTTGATTTTATGCGATTTTTACTGAAATAGCATACACCCTGTGCGGCGGAAATGCTCGATACGCTCACGCAGATTGTCTTCTGTAGAGCCGATTTCTTTGGCGAGGCAGGTCAGGCAGAAAAACTCCGTTGCGCCGCGGTTTATCATTTTCTTGTGAATTCCGATTTCGTCGTAGGTGAGCTCCCTGCCGCATTTTTTGCACTTGGGCTGTTCTGTGCTGTATATCATAATTAAATATAAATATGAAAGAAGGGAAGATTTTTGTCCGTCCCTTCTTTTGATTTAAAATTATTTGTGTTCAAGTGTGCCGCGGAAGATCTTGCAGTCGTGAGCGGGGATTCCGACGCCCATGTTTTCGGTTACAAGACCTGTTTCCTCGCCGGTGAAGATGTCTCGGAACCTGAAGCCGTAGCCGGATGCAACAGTAAGACCGAGGTCGTAGAATTCAAGTCCGGAGTAGCCGTCGTGGTCGTCAAAGTTGAAGAACGCGAGGACATATTCGCCGCCGGAGAGGTGCTTGAAGAATATGGGTCTGTTTCCGCCCTGAACCATCATCGGAGGACGTGCCTCTTCATCCTGGTTGATGGAGATGAGCTCCTTGTTCTTGAGGAGATTGAGGTTGAATTCGTCGATCTTGCTGAGGTCGCCGCCTATCATGAGGGGAGACTGGAACAGGCACCACAGAGCGAAGTGTGTGCGGTACTCGATGTCGGAGCATCCGCCGTTTGCCACGTTGCCCTTGCCGTGCATACCGCAGATGAGCATATCTATGTCGTTGTAGCAGCCGGGGCCGGAGTAAGCGAGCTTGTCGACCTGGCTCATTGCGATGTTTTTGAAGCTCTGGAAGCTGTCGTTGATGTCTCCGGTGGAGCGGTACATATGTGCGCCGGTGGAACGGATCCACTTTTCAACCTCGTCGGAGCCCCAGTTGCAGGCTGAGAAGAGAATTTCACGTCCGCTTGCCTTGAGTGCCATGCCCATTCTGTTGTAGAGGATGGGACCGTTGGCAAGGCGCGGCTTGTAGCAGAAGTCGTATTTGAGGAAGTCGACGTTCCACTCAGCAAATGTCTTGGCGTCGATGAACTCATAGTCGAATGAACCGGGATATCCGGCGCAGGTGCGTGTTCCGGCACAGGAGTACATACCGAATTTGAGTCCCTTTGAGTGTACGTAATCAGCGAGAGCCTTCATGCCGGAGGGGAATTTTGCGGGGTCGGCGACCATTTTTCCCTCATCGTTTCTCTTGCGGAGAGCCCAGCAGTCGTCGATAACAACGTACTCGTATCCGACGTCCTTGAGTCCCTTTTCGACGATAGCGTCAGCGGTTTCGCGTACAACCTGTTCGTTTATGTTTTCGCCGAAGGTGTTCCATGAGTTCCAGCCCATAGGGGGTCTTTGTGATAACATAATTGTCTCCTTTATTTAATTGAATTTATGTTTTCGCGCAATTTACAGCTAAATCATAGCATATTTTGTACAATTTGTCAAGAGCGAAAAGCAGTATTGCGAAATTTATGCTGTTCTTCTCAAAAAGGCGATTAGCATTATCTCGGTGTCCGACAGCTTTTTTATGCCAAAAATTCCGCTTATCCCGCATAAAAACTGAGCAACTCAGCAAAAATATAAATACTGCGAAAATTACAGTGAGGTGCAAAATGAATTTGTTCAGAAAAAAAAGCGGAGGAAAATTTCTGTCTCCGGTGAGCGGTGAGTGCGTTCCGCTTGAAGACGTAAAGGACGAGGCGTTTGCTTCAAAGCTGTGCGGCGACGGAATCGCGGTCATCCCGAGTGAAAACGTGTTCCGAAGCCCTGTCGACGGGGTTCTGACCGGAATCGCCGAATCGAAGCACGCCTACACCATTACCTCCGACGACGGACTTGAAGTGCTCGTACACATCGGCATTGATACGGTTGAACTGCGGGGCGAGGGATTTACGCCGAAGGTCAGCGTCGGTGAGAAGCTCAAAGCCGGGGACGTGCTGTGTGAGGCCGATATTTCCTTCATCAAATCAAAGGGATACGACACAACCTCCCCCGCCGTTATTTCAAATATTGAGGAATTGAAGAGCTTCAGGTTCCGCACGGGAAATGTATACGGAGGATATGACACAGTGATCGAATACACCCGATAATTTTCGATGGAAATTACATTTCGTGGAGAAAATTAATCTATGGACAACGTAAAAACAAAAAATGAGAAAAGCGGCGGTGCGTTCAGCGTGCTCCAGAGAGTCGGGAGAGCTTTCATGCTGCCGATAGCGCTTCTGCCGATCGCGGGACTTCTGCTCGGAATCGGCGCATCACTTACAAACGCGACCATGATTCAGACCTACCGCCTCGAAAATATACTCGGAGAGGGAACTGCGCTCAACTTCATCCTCACCATAATGAGCGAGACGGGAAGCGCTGTTTTCAACAATTTAGCGATAATTTTCGCCGTCGGTGTCGCACTCGGAATGGCGGAAAACGAGCGTGGAACTGCTGCGCTCTCTGCGATGATTGCGTTTATTATAATGCACACCACGATTTCTGCCATGCTTGACCTGACCGGCACGCTCGACACCGACCTTCCCGAGGGCTCGATTGCCTCAGTCGTGGGGATCCGATCCCTTGAGATGGGCGTTTTCGGCGGAATTATAGTCGGTCTGGGAGTCGCTTGGCTTCACAACAGGTTTTATAAAATAAAACTTCCGGCGGTTCTCTCGTTTTTCGGCGGAGTCAGGTTTGTGCCGATAATTTCCACTGTTGCCTATATAGCTGTTGGCGCGGCAATGTTCTATGTCTGGCCACTCGTGCAGCGCGGTATATTCTCGCTCGGCAATTTTGTGCTTGAATCGGGATATTTCGGCACATTTGTGTACGGATTTATCGAGCGCGCGCTGATACCGTTCGGACTTCACCATGTGTTTTACCTTCCGTTCTGGCAGACGGGACTTGGCGGCTCGGCTATGATAGACGGAAACTTGGTCTACGGTGCGCAGAATATATTTTTTGCCGAGCTGGCTTCAAGCGGCGTCACGGAATTCAGCTCCTCCGCGACAAGGTTTATGTCCGGCAAGTTCCCGATGATGATTTTCGGTCTGCCCGGCGCGGCTCTTGCGATGTACACTGTGGCAAAGCCGGAGAAAAAGAAAACCGCCGGAGGTCTGCTTCTTTCCGCCGCACTGACCGCGATGATTACTGGAATAACCGAGCCGCTTGAGTTCACGTTTCTGTTTGTCGCGCCGCTGATGTATATAGTCCACTGCGTTTTTTCGGGACTGGCTTATATGTTCATGCATATGCTCAACGTCGGGGTCGGAATGACATTTTCGGGCGGAATCATCGACCTTTTGCTGTTCGGCGTGATTCAGGGCAGCTCAAAGACGCACTGGGTAAACATCATCTGGGTGGGACTGATTTACTTCGTCGTATATTTCGGCGTGTTCGCGGTGATGATAAAATACTTTAACTACGCGACACCCGGACGTGAGACTGAGGGCGAGACAAAGCTCTACACGAGGGCGGACTACAACAAAAAGAAGAAGGGTGATAACGGCGGCAGCGAAATAAACTCTGAGCCTGTTCCGCTAAGAATAATCCGCGCTCTCGGAGGCAGGGAAAACATCAAAAACCTTGACGCCTGCGCCACAAGACTGAGGGTGACTGTGGACGACGGCGTGCTTGTGGATGAAAACGCTCTGAAGAATACGGGTGCAGCGGGCGTAATCAGGCGAGGAAACGGGATTCAGGTGATATACGGGCCGATTGTGACCAACATCAAAAGCGAGCTTGAGGAATACCTCTCCTCATCCGACAAAAAATCATCTGAAAGTGAAAGCTGATTTACAAATATAAAACGGAGCTCCGGCTGTTCTGAGATTAAATCTGAATAAGCCGGATAAAGCTCCGTTTTTGTATTATTTTATCTGATTTATATCCGTTTCAGCTCACTTCATCCACATGACCGGGCCGAGAATGCCGGACGCGGGAATCGCCATATAGCTCGAGAAGTAGTCGCGGATTGCGTTTGCGAGAGTGTTCGACACCTCAATTACAATTTCGTTTTCGCCGTCGCGTAGGGCATTTGTCAGCTCGTATCTGTAAGGCGGGCAGACGCGGATTCCCATATCCTGTCCGTTCAGCCACAGATGCGAGGTCTGACCCACTTCGCCGAGGTCAAGCGCAATTCTCTCAAAGTCCGGAATGTCGGAGCGGTTTACAGAGCAGCAGTAGCGGATTTTACCCGAAAACTCCGGAGTGTGGTCAATGTCGGTCAGGCTGAACAGCTCGTCTGATTTCACGTTTTCAGCGCAGATGGTGAAGTTAGCCATGTCAGTGTATGGCGCAGTCTCAACTCGGAATGTCAGATCAGCCCTGTCTGCGTTTTTCCAGCACTTCTTTTCCGCTTTTACGCCGTATTCGTCGCAGGTACCGCGGTCTATTACTGCAATAACCGACTGATACGGGGCGAGTTCAAGGTGCAGCTTTCCGTCTTCAGTCTTTACCGCAGCCGTTTCATCGTTCAGCAGATCAAGCATCACGCCGCAGCCGCCGACGCCATTCAGCTTTACGTCTGTAGATATGTAATCCGTCACCGATTCGTTCACAAACATATAAATGTCCGAGTCATCGGTGAAGTAGTGGCATACTCTCAGCTTAGGATATCCGCCGTCAACTGAAATGTCGGGGACGAACAGGCCGTCAATCGCCGAAAGAAGTCCCGCGGGTTCAGTGTCACGACCGAGACGGATCACGGGAACGCCAGCGTTTTTAATCTCATCCAGCGCCGCCTCTAACTTTTCGGGGAGCAGATCAGCCGCCGGAATAATCAGAACGCTGTAGCTTTCTCCTCCGACTGTGAGTTTGCCGTCCTTAGCCTCCGCGTGGAAAACTCTGCTGCCGCTGTCGTCTGTGAAGCAGTCCGCGGGGATAATGTCGAAGTCAATGTGCGCGTCGTACAGTATCTTCGCCGGAACCTGAGTCAGCATCGCTCCGCCGTCGCAGTTCATCCATTCGGCGTCAGCGTGGTAGAGAATCGCCGCGTCGGCTTTGTGTTTTCCGCCCGAGAGCAGGTGTGCCGCACGGTTTCCGTATGTCATTATCTTTGAGAATCCCTCAAACTGCGGGTCGGATTCGTTTGCTCCGAAGTGCGGCGGGCAGTCGGGGTCGGGGAATGCAGGTGAGAAAGCGTGCGGAACGAAGTGGTTCACACCCCTCACGAGGAGATAGTCGAGCAGCCACTTCATCGCCGGAGTTCCCTCAGCCCATCCGTATGCGCCGAACACCTCGCACATCGCGCGTCCTTCCATCTGTGTACCGATGTGAGCGAAGGATGAAGCCAGCTTTGCGAGGACATAGTCGAAGAATTCGGGGTCTGCGTTGTTTCCGAAGGTGCTTGCGGTGTGGATGTAGTCGGACATTCCGGGCATAATCTGGTGGAGCACGATGTCGATTCCGCTCATGTGCTGTCCGTCGAGGGAGCGGAAGTAGTGTCCGGCACTGCATCCGAGTCGTGCGTGGGCGTTCATGTCCTCGATTATGTGGCCGATGTACTGCACTCCGTGAGCCTTGCACCAGTCTCCGAGTGAGCGCGTGAAGGAGTCGCGGTAGAGCTTTGTCACGGCGTCCATGTAAGCATGGCGGATTTCCGGCGTCTTTTCTCCCATTCCGAACCAGAGCGCGGGAAGGAGTTTTTCGGCGTCGAGTCCGAGGGCAGCGGACATCATCCCGGGAATTTTTTCGTTCCACGGAAGCGCGAGTCCCGGCATACCTACGCGGCGGTTGTACATTCCGTGGTCTTCAGAGTGCGGGCCGTACCAGCCGTTGCCGAGAGAGGGCTCGTCCGAGAAAAATCCCGCGATTGTGCTGCCGAAGCGGTTGCCGTAGTGCTCGAAATGCGGCTCATACACGGCGTCGATAAGAACTCTGACCGAATCGGGGCGGAGCATATCAATGTAGTCCGGATGGTCTGAGCCGCGCCTTGAACGGTAGAGGAAGAACACTCTCCAGCATCCCTCGGGCAAGGAGAAGTGTAGAAAATTGCCGCAAGCTCCGTCAGTCAGGCAAATCGGCTCCGGAGCACAGTCCTCTCCAACACCGGTGCGCGGATAAGCGTAAATTCCGAGGAGAACGTGGTCTTCGTTCGTTCCGCCTGTCGTGAGCAGAGCCTCGTTAAGCGGGCCCATGACGTCGACGTGACGCTCAACAAGCTGCCATCCGCGAAGTTCGGGGTGGTATTTCGCGATGTGACCGGCGGCGTGTCCCGTGGGGAAGTGGTCGTCGTCGAGAATCCAGACCTTCATGCCGTATTTTTCCGCTTCATCGAGTATGCGGTCCATATCTCTCCACCAGGTTTCGCCGCAGAAATCCTTGTGAGGACGTGATTCCACGCAGAACGCACGCGCGCCGCTTCTGTAAATCCGCTCAACCTCGGTGGGAATTGTGTCGTAATGGTCGCCGTGCTGCCAGTAAAATGGGAGCATATAGTTGCTCTCGCATCCGTTCAGCACGTCGCAAAGGGGTTTATACATGGAGTACCTCCGTTTATATGGTTTTCTTTATAATAGCAGATATTCCGTCGGATTTCAAGTGAGCCGGCAAAGCGCGATTACTTTATTTTCTCATATTCTTTGAGCAGGCGTTCGGTCAGGAGCATCATCGGTCTTTCGCCGGACTTAATTCTGGACATCGCGTTTTCGCAGGAGGTACTGTCGGCGAGCATATTTCTCATAACGTCGATAGGTCTGCCTATGTCATGACCGTAAATGTATCCGAAGTCGAGATATACGCCGCTTACAACGAGGTCGAGCATCTGAGAGGTCTCACTGTCGCGAGAATATTTGCTCTTGACGGCGGTTTCAAAGTATGCCGGAGTTACCACACGGTAGGACTCCGCACTCATAGCCTCGAGAAAAGCGGCAATCATTTCGGGATTCTTTTCGGTGGTCGGAATAGTGAAGGCAGAGCTTCCGTCGTGGGTGTATGCGGTGTACATTTCCTGTTCTTCATTGAGCTTCGGCATGGGTATGATACCGAAGTTGTCCTCCATGTCGCGGAGATAGTCAATGCCGGACAGCATCCATGTTGTGAAAATGGTTGAGCGGTTCAGCATCGTGTCCATTATCTGCTCGTTGTTGTTGGGAGTGCGGAGTGTGTTGTTTCCTTCAAACAGGAGCTTGTGCATTCTCTCGGTGAATTCCACCATGCGCTCACTGTTTGCGTTGTAGATGTAAGTGCCGTCGTCGCCTTTTTTGATGTAGTCGAGCTTGCACGCGCCGGAGAACGAGTCCGCTCCGAGTGTCTGGGTATTTGTGAAGAAGTGACCCACGATATCGCCGTCGTCCACAACACCGTTGCCGTTCTTGTCGGTGTAGACGCCTTCGCAGAGAGTTGTCATTCTGTCAAGAGTCCATTCGCCGCTGTTCACGACCTCGTACAGGTTGATATCCCCTTTGTAGAACTCGTCGAACAGATCCTTGTTGAAAAACATTACGAACGCGCCGGAAATCATTGTCTGACCGAGCTCGCCCATGATGGTGTAGTTGTTGCCGTTGAGGTTGGTCGTGTCGAGAAATGCCTGATTGTACCACGGTGCGCTGAAATCGATGTAATCGAGCGTGTTCAGCGGCAGAAACATATTTTCAAGAACCAGCGGCATTGTGTCGTGCATGGCGTTTGCGATGAGGTCGTAGTCATTCGAACCTGCCGAAACCGACGCGCGGATTTTTGAGCTTGTTCCGCCGTGACGTGTGACCGACGTGTCGAGGATCAGGTTCATTTCGACGTTAAGCCTGTCCTGAACCGCAAGATTGCGCGAATAAACCGCGTCGTTGACAACATCCCCCGTCATTTCCTCCGCGTCGAATTCCATAAGTGTGTCGGTGTCTCCGCCGCGTGAGAATACCCGAACCTCGCTTCCGCCGAAATCAAGGCTGTCGGGCAGTGAGTCTTTGACTTCGGAGCGTCCGTTGCCCTCATCTTCTTTCTCCTCTGGCTGAGTTTCGGTGCTTTCTGCGGGAGCATCACCTGCTTCAGGAGCGATAGTTTCTTCCTCGGAGTCCCCGCAGGAAACAAGGAATGCCGAAACGAGACACAGCAGAATAAGTGTGCCAAGAATATGTTTTTTCATAGCGTTACCTCGCTTAATGATTTGGTAAAACAATTATATCACAACAAAATTTCTGTTAATATCTGTGGAATGTGCGTCTTATCTTGACTTATCTGAACATATTCGCTATAATTGTAACTGAACTTATCCGAAAAGCGGGGGGCAGAGATGGAAATTGATTCACTTGATGAATTTTTCGCGGAATATACAGTGTATGAGAAAATGGGAAAGGAATACTATCTGAAAGCGATAGAGACAAAAAATCCCGAGCTGCTCACAAGTGTTGTTGCCGTGTATGATAAACCGCCCCGCAATCTCAGCCGCAGCGAATATTCCCCGATTCACGTACACAGGCACGAGCGGTATGTCTACAACTACTACCATTCTCACGAAAACCTTGAGATGATGTATATGTACAAGGGTCAGTGCAGTCAGACTGTCGAGGGCTACAGCATGATCCTTCACGAGAACGAGTGCTGTTTTATCTCGCCGGGAGTTTTTCACGCGCCGCAGATTTACGACGACAGCCTTCTTATCAATATAATAATCGAGCCTGAGGCGCTGTCACTGATTTGCCGCGACCTTGAAG
Source organism: Eubacteriales bacterium (assembly GCA_051893885.1). Taxonomy (GTDB): domain Bacteria; phylum Bacillota; class Clostridia; order Oscillospirales; family CAG-272; genus UMGS1696. The sequence continues at coordinate 2,888 of JBJFHS010000145.1, read as the reverse complement.
GAGTTGACGGAGCTCTGACGGAATACCTGAAAAGCATACGCTACAGCAGCGCATACCCAAACTTTTTCTATTGCCGGACGGGTGGGGATAAAAAGCTGCACAGCCTTCTCTGCGGTCTGATCCGTGAGTATTTCGAGAACAAAAAATACTGCGACTTCATTATGCACAATCAGCTCAACGAGGCATTCGGATATATTATGCGCTGCCACGACCAAAACTGCGGAGCGTCAAAACAGCAGGTCTCAAAAGCCGCGCCCGTACTTCCGATTCTGCATTACATACAGGACCACTACCGCTCGGTCACGCTTCGGGAGGTTTCGGAGAAGTTTTCCTACAGTGAGCAGCATATCTGCCGGATGATAAAAGCCCACACAGGCCGCACGTTCAGCCATCACATAATGGACTTGAGGATAAGTCAGGCAAAGCTGCTTCTCATTGTGACCGATATGAGCTTCGGAGAAATCGCTTGGTACTGCGGATACAGCGGCGACGCATATTTTCACCGCCTGTTTTCAAGCGAGGTCGGCGTGACTCCGGCGCAGTACCGCAGGCTGAACAGGAATTTTTGATATGTAGGAATACTTTTTCGGCAAAATAAAACAAAGTTTAATACAGAATATCTTGCGATTTTGATAAGACTAATGTATAATTGTATTGAAGCATAATCTTTTTTGTTAAGTCTCTTCCGACGCTTCATCGGATGGGATAACCAATAATTTTCAGGAGGGAATTTACATATGGTTTTGAATAAACGCCCGGATGATATGCAGCGCATCAATACACCCGAGCTGGCAGAGAAATTTATCGCCGAGCAGATCGCTGAGGTACGCGAAAAGGTCGGCGACAAAAAAGTTCTGCTTGCTCTCTCAGGCGGCGTCGACAGTTCCGTTGTCGCAGCACTTCTGATCAGGGCTATCGGAAAGCAGCTCGTCTGTGTTCATGTCAATCACGGTCTTATGCGCAAGGGAGAAAGCGAGCAGGTCATCGAGGTTTTCCGCAATCAGCTGGACGCAAACCTGATTTATGTGGATGCGACCGATCGTTTTCTCGATCTGCTGGCAGGTGTCGATGAGCCCGAACGCAAGCGCAAGATTATCGGCGGAGAATTTATCAAGGTATTCGATGAAGAAGCTCGCAAATTAGAGGGTATTTCTTTCCTTGCGCAGGGTACAATTTACCCCGATATTCTCGAAAGTGACGGCGTAAAGGCGCATCACAATGTCGGCGGTCTTCCGGAGGACATGAAGTTTGAGCTGATAGAGCCCATTCGCCTGCTGTTCAAGGATGAAGTCCGTGTTGTAGGAGACGCGCTTGGTCTGCCGGCAAATATGGTTTATCGTCAGCCGTTCCCGGGACCCGGACTTGGAGTTCGCTGCCTCGGTGCAATCACCCGCGACCGTCTTGCTGCGCTTCGTGAATCCGATGCAATTCTGCGCGAGGAGTTTGACAAAGCTGAGCTGACCTCAAAAGTATGGCAGTTCTTTACAGTAGTGCCGGATTTCCGCTCCACCGGTGTGCGTGACGGAAAGCGTGTATTTGACTGGCCGGTCATAATCCGTGCCGTAAATACGGTGGACGCCATGACCGCGACTGTTCCGGAAATCGAGTTTGCCGTTCTTCGCAAAATTGCCGACCGCATTCTGAATGAGGTTCCCAGTGTATGCCGCGTCCTGTATGATCTGAGCCCCAAGGGTCCGGCTACCATTGAATGGGAATAATTAATTAAAGCGTTATATAAGAGCAAAGGCTCTGTCACACTTTCCGTATTATACGAAAGCAGGCAGAGCCTTTTGTTTTTTATTTCAGTGCGTCTTTCATTGACTTCACATACTCGCCGATATACTTCGGGGCGTCGCTGCCGTACTTTTCAAGCAGCTTGATGATTGCTGAACCGACGATAGCTCCGTCCGATATATCCGCCATTTTTTTCGCCTGCTCGGGGGTGGAGATGCCGAAACCGATGGCGCAGGGGATACTTGTGTTTTCGCGTACTACCTTCACTATGGATGCAAGGTCGGTCTTTATCTCACTTCTCGTTCCCGTGACACCGAGGCTTGAAACGATATAGATAAATCCCTCTGCTTCCTTTGCGATCATAGCGATGCGGTTTTCCGATGTGGGCGCGATAAGCGAAATGAGGTCAACGCCGTATTTTCTGCACAAGGGCTGAAATTCATCTTTTTCCTCATACGGAAGGTCGGGAAGAATAAGTCCGTCAATTCCGATTTCCCGGCAGGCAGAAATAAAGCGTTCTGCTCCGTATGAAAAAATTACATTTGCATAGGTCATAAATACAAGCGGAATTTTTACGTCCAGGCGAAGCTCCCTGACAAAATCAAAAATTTTATCCGTTGTAACTCCGCCACTCAGAGCGCGTATGTTTGCCCCCTGAATAACAGGCCCTTCAGCGGTGGGGTCGGAGAAGGGAATTCCCAACTCAATCAGGTCAGCGCCGTTTTCTGCTGCTGCTTTTACTGCGGCGGCTGTTGTTTCCAGGTTCGGGTCTCCGCAGGTGATGAAAGCTATAAAGGCTTTTCCGTTTTCAAATGCTTTGTTTATATTACTCATGAATATCCTCCCCTCTGTAGCGGGCAATGGCGGCGCAGTCCTTGTCACCTCTGCCCGATATGGTAATCACGATGATTTTGTCTTTATCCATAGTTGGTGCGAGCTTGATGGCGTGGGCAACAGCGTGGGCCGATTCGATTGCGGGAATAATGCCCTCGGTCTTTGCAAGATATTCAAAGGCGCATACCGCTTCGTCATCCGTCACGGGAACATATTCGGCTCTGCCTATGTCGTGGAGATATGCGTGCTCCGGGCCTACACCGGGGTAGTCAAGTCCAGCCGAAATAGAGTAAACCGGGGCGATCTGACCGTATTCATCC